>DATEKK010000013.1:0-2935 GCA_035277485.1 Gemmatimonadaceae bacterium | reverse complement strand
CGGTTCCGGATGGCGAAGCAACATCACGCTGAGTACTACTGATGACGAAGGAGCTATTCATGCCCGCGAAGTCGAAGCGTTTGCGAGTCTCCGAGTCTCCGGCTATCGAGCAAAGCAGCGGAAACGTCTTTCAGGATCTCGGTTTCTTCGACGCCGCCGAGCGGTTGGCGAAGGCGGAACTCGCTCGCGTTGTTCGACGGGTTGTGCTGGAGCGGAATTGGACGCAACGTCGCGCCGCAGCGGCACTCGGCGTCTCAGCACCGGACGTGTCCGACCTCATGCGCGGCAAGCTCGCGCGGTTCAGCCAGGAACGGCTCGAGCGCTTCCTCATTGCGCTCGACATGGATGTTCGCATCCAGGTGGCACCGCGAAAGCCAAGGGCGAAGCGCGGCCAACTGCGAGTGGAGTTGGTCGAGAGCTTCTAAGCAGACAACCGGTCAACGCCCCTTGCCAGACACCTGCGCGACAAAGTCGTGCGCTTCGCGCGCAAGATCGGCCCACACCAACTTCGAGCCCGTCGCGACGAACCACTCTTTCATGATGCGTCCGTGCCCCGGATCGAAGCGCTCGCCGTGACCGGCCGCGACCAGCTCGTCGACCCGCGCCCTCGGCAACTTTACGACGAGCGTGCCCTGCGCCAACATCGCGAAGATTTTTCCGCCAACACGCAGCCCGTTCGACCCGAACCGCCGCGGCGATCCTGACGCTGCACTCGCTTTGAACTCGACGACTGGTTTGCGATAGCGCGGATCCGCGGCTAGCGCGTCGCAAAGTCTTGCGAAGCGAGAGTCCGTGCCTCGATCGGCGATGCCGCCTGACTGTTTCGTTTGGATCTTGCTCTTGCGGCGTTGCATGTCACCTCCGATAGCTATGGCGAGTGTCGCGATCATAGCTCGGTGTGGCCCACACGATAGTCATCTCCCCATCCCGCCATGGGCTCGTCGCAGCAGCTCCAAGTATCGCGGGCGCTGATCGGGACGCAGGACATTCACGATTTCCATCTGCGCGGAATCGATGGTCGCGCGAACCGCCGGCTGCAACACGCGCCACGCCGAGTCGATGGCGCTCTGTCGACGCGCGAGAATGCGCGTGATGGACGCGCGCTGCGCAGAATCGAGGCCTAACTCTCCGTTCAGGCGCTCGACGAATGCATGCGGCTCCATGGGATTCGTGACCGGCCTCGACGACGGCCGGCGACCGATCGCGTAGCCGACGGCGCCGCCGGCGATGAAGACGACCGCGAGCAGCAGCCACCCGCGCACCCGTGCGGGTATCATCGCGGCGCCTCGGCGCGCGGCACGCCGGCCGGTTGCAGCGCGGAGACGCTGGGAGGCGACGATGCGGCCGCGAGCACCCGGCCAACCGCGTCGTTAGGCACCAGCACCGACGCGAGAAGCGCCGTGCCGTTGGCCTGCCGCGGACGCGCGGTCGCGATGACGGCGGCCATCGCAATCGCTGCGGCCGCGGCCGCGCAGGCGGCGGTGAGCCAGCCGATTTGCCGACTGCCCACCCACGCTACCGCCGAGCTCCGTTGGGCTGCGGTGCTCGCGATGCGCGACGTGAGCGCATCCCAGTACGCGGGCTCGTCCGGAATCGACGACGTATCATGAAGCTCGTCCATGGTTCCTCCGGTGGCGGTACTCAGTCCACTCCGCTCATCCGACGGACTCCCCGCCGGTCCAACGCTCTGCGCGACTGCCGAGCACCGAGCCGAGTGCCGCGCGCAGATCCCGGCGTGCGCGGAAGACGTGCTGTCGCACCGTCGATTCGGTAATGTCGTGCATCGCGGCCACATCCGCGACGGCCAGGTCGTGCAGCACGACGAGCTCGAAGCATGCGCGCTGCATGGCCGGTTGCGTGCGCAGGTGACGCCGTACGAGATCCAGGTCGCTCGCTGCGTCCATGCGGGCCTCGCCCGCGTGCGCCGCGGCTTGGGGATCCGCCGCCCAACGGCGACGCAACGCCCACCGGTGCGCGCTCCGCACGCGCGCCTTCATGGCCAAGCGCCGCACCACGCCGAACAGCCACGGCGCGAACGGCCGCCCGCGATCCAGATCCGCTGCTCGCTCGATCGCCAGAATGAACGCCGACTGCACGATGTCCTCCGCGTCGTCGCGATCGCCCGTGAGCTGCGCGGCGAGCAGCATGGCGGCGCGCACGTGCCGCCTAACGAGGAGCCGGCACGCCCGTTCGTCGCCCGCCGCGATCGCGGCGAGCAACGCGCCATCGTCGAGCGCGTCATCCACCCGGCGCGCGCAGCGTTTCGAGCGGCGACACGGTCGTCGCGCGCCGCGCCGGGATGAAGCAGGCTAGCGCCGCCGTCGCCACCATGAGCGCCGCGACGGCGCCGAACGTCGGCGTATCGAGCGGCGTGACGCCCACCAACATGCCGCGCACGAGCCGCGTGGCCGCCCCGCCCAACGCTATGCCTAACGCAGTCCCGGCGAGCGAGGGGCCGAGGCCGTCGGTCATCATCAGGGCGATCACATCGCGCGCCTGGGCGCCGAGCGCCAGGCGGACGCCCAACTCGCGGCGACGCTCCGTCACGCCCTGGCTGACCACGGCGTACACACCGACGATGGCCAGCAGCAGGGCGCACCCGGCGAACGTGCCGAGCAAGACCAACGTGAATCGCCGCGATTGCACCGACGCGTCGGCGAGCTCGTCGAGCGTCTCGACGCCGGCCAGTGGGGGCGCGGGATTCAGCTCCGCCACCGCGCGCTTGAATGCGCCTAACAAAGCGCGCGGGTCGGCGGCTGCCGTGCGGAGCACGATCGCCATAGCGCCGGTGGACGCCTGGGCGTGCGGGACGTACACGATCGGATCCCCCGGAACATCGAGCGCCGTCTGCTTCGTGTCGGCGACGACGCCGACGATCTCGCGGTCGAGCGGCGCGCTGTTGAACGCGAATCGGAGACGCCGTCCGATCGGATCG
>DATEKK010000012.1:0-16008 GCA_035277485.1 Gemmatimonadaceae bacterium | reverse complement strand
GGCTTCTCCGCCCCCCGCTGGCGCCGCATGGTCGACGCGGCGCTCCGCGCCGCGTCGCCTGCGGCGCCAGCCGCCATCCACGGCTCCGATCGCGACGCCGGCGCGATCGCCGCTGCTCGCGACAACGCCGATCGCGCCGGCGTCGCCGCCGACATCTCCTTCACCCAGCAGCCGCTCGCGTCGGTCCAGCTACCTGAGAACCCGGGATGGATCGTCACCAACCCGCCTTATGGCGTACGCGTGGGACACCGCGACACCGCCCGCGACACCTACGCCCAACTCGCACGCCTGCTCGGCACCGGCGCTCGCGATTGGCACGCCGTGATGATGCTCGCCGATCGATCGTTAGGCAAAGAGACCGGCATCGCCCTGCGCCGTCTCCTGCGCACCGCGAACGGCGGCATCCCGGTCGACGTGGTCGCGCGCGCCTAAGCGGATGCCTCGCGGTCCGGGATCAACAGGGAGAGCAGGAAGCTCACGATGCTCACCACCAGCGCACCCCAGAACGCCGCCGCGAACCCGCGCACCTGAAAGCGCAAACCAAACGCCGCCGCAACGGGACTCGCGAGCCACAACATGAACGCGTTCAGCACGAACGTGAACAAGCCCAACGTGATGATGAACAGCGGGAAGGTGAAAAACTTGAGCACCGGGCGCACGATCGCGTTCAACACGCCGAACACGAGCGCGACGCCAAGGAGTCCGAGCCAACCGCCCTGATAACTGATACCGGTAATGACGCGCGTCGCCACCCACAGCGCCGCCGCGGTGATGATCAACCGGATGAGAAAACGCATGACACCGTCCCCGTTAGTCGTTACCCGTCTCGAGCTCCGGTCCCCAATCCTCGGCGGCGAGATTCCCCATCTCGCGCAGCTCCGGCCACAACCGCGCCACGGCGAGCACCACCAGAATCGTGATGATCCCGCCCGCGACGACGGAGACCACCGGCCCGAGCCACGCCGCCGTCACACCGGACTCGAATCCGCCTAACTCGTTCGACGTGTCGATGAACACGCCGTTCACCGCCGACACACGACCGCGCATCGCATCCGGCGTGCGCAATTGGACCAGCGTGTGCCGCACCACCACGCTGATGTTGTCCAGCCCTCCCGCGATCAGCAAGAGCACCATGGACAACGCAAACGATCGCGACAACCCGAATCCGATCGTCGCCGCGCCGAATCCCGCCACCGCGAGGAGCAGGCTGCGGCCCGCTCGCCGCATGGGAGGCCGATGCGTGATCGCGATTGCCATGAGAAACGCCCCGATCGATGGCGCCGCCCGCAGCCATCCGAATCCCGCCGGCCCAACGTGCAGGATGTCCTTCGCGAAAATCGGCAACAGCGTCGTCGCGCCGCCAAAGAGCACCGCGAACAAATCCATCGTGATGGCCGCGAGAATCACCTTCGTGCGCCACACGTACACCACGCCGGCCACGAGGCTCGACACCGTCATCGCCCTCGATTGGCCGGTCTGCTCGATGCGCCGGGCCCGGATCGCCCACACGCACACGAAAAACGCCAGCGCGAGCGCGGCATCGACGATGTACACCGGACCGGCGCGATGCCGGATCCCGATGATCGCGCCGCCTAACGCTGGGCCCACGACCGAGGCGATTTGAAAGCCGCTGCTGCTCCACGTGACGGCGTTGGCAAAATCGTCGGACGGCACGAGCTGCGGCAGCATCGCCGCCGTCGCCGGCCGGTTGAACGCCAGCGCGATCCCGATCACGAAGAGCGCCACGTACACGAGTGGCACGGGTCCGCGCTCGTACGACAGACCCGCGAGCACGAGCGAGCACACGGCCAACACGAGTTGTGTGACGAGCACGATGCCGCGACGCTCGTGCCGGTCGGCCAAGTGCCCCGATGGCAGGGCGAGCGCGACGATCGGCAGGACGAGCACCAGCCCGACGAGCCCCAACGCCAGTGCCGAGTGGGTCCGCTCGTACAATTCCCAACCGATGGCGACGTCCAACATCTGTTGGCCCGTCGTGGAAAGCACACGACCGGCCAGGAACAGGCGGAAGTCACGTACGCGCAGTGCCGCGTACGGATCGTGAGAGTCGCTCGCCACCCAAGTCGGGCTGAATGAGCGAGGAAGCTACCGTGTTCGCCACACACCGCAAACCGTGGGCGATGCACGACTGATGCGTTACCGCAGATGCAGGGTATATTCTTTCTCACAATGCGGTTCATCGTGACCAACGCCGTTGGTGACCGGACTTGGGCCACGCGCGGCATCGGAGCGGGGTGACGCAGTAGCCATGGACGAGTACAACGACAACCCCGTCCAACTACTCGCGATCGCTCGTCGCGCGGCCGTTCAAGCGGCGACGCTGCAACATCTCACCGCGGCGCTTTCGAGCACACTGAGTGAGGAGCAGGTCGGTGCCGTGGTGTTGCGCGAAGCGCTCCCCGCTTTCGGCGCGACAGCAGGCGATGTCGTCCTCCTCGATGACGATGACCGTACGTTTCGGGTTCTGTGCTGGATGGGGTATCCCGAGCATCTCGTGCGCTCGTGGATGCGATATCCGGTGGACACCGGAACGCCGGGCGGCGAAGTCGTTCGCAGCGCCGCACCCGTCTTCCTCGATTCGTACGCCGAGTGGGAGCAGCACTACCCGCGCGTCGCGCCGATCATCGGTCAGGTGCATCTCGCGGCGTATGCCGGTCTGCCGCTGGTGTTCGGCGGCCGGCTGCGCGGCGTCGTCAGCTTCAACTTCCCCGAAGATCGCTCGTTCCCGACGGAAGAACGCACCATGCTGCTCGCGTTCGCCGCGCAGTGTGCGCAAGCGCTCGAGCGTGCCCGGTTGTTTTCGGCCGAACAGCGCGCTCGCCTCGAGGCCGAGTCGGCCATGCGCGCCAAGGGCGATTTTCTCGCCGTGATGAGCCACGAGCTGCGTACGCCGCTCACGTCGATACTCGGCTACCAGGAATTGCTGGCCGACGGAATCAGCGGGCCCGTGACCGAGCTCCAGCGACAGCACCTGTCCCGCATCGAAGCGAGTGCGCTGCATCTCCTCGGGCTCATCGATGAGCTGCTCACGTTTTCTCGACTCGAGGCGGGACGCGAGAGCGTCAAACTCGAGAGCGTTCGCGTGGCGACGATTCTCGATTCTGCCGCTGCGTTAGTCGCGCCGCTCGCTGCCGCCAAGTCGCTGCCTGTCGTCGTCGAACCCGTCGCCGCGCTCGGCGACAGCGACCTGTCGACGACGACCGACTGTATGAAGCTCCAGCAAGTGCTCGTGAATCTGCTGTCGAACGCCATCAAGTTCACCGAGCAGGGCCAAGTCACGATGGCGGCCCACGCAGCCGGCGACGATCTCGTGATCGACGTGCGCGATACCGGCATCGGCATAGCGCCCGAGCATCTCGATCACATCTTCGAGCCGTTCAGCCAGGTCGAACAGCATTCCACGCGTCGTGCGGGCGGCACCGGACTCGGCCTCAGCGTATCACGTCAGTTGTTGGCCCTCTTGGGCGGAACGATCGGTGTTGAGAGCGCGCTGGGGCACGGCAGCGTATTTCACGTGCGTCTGCCTTTGACACGTTGACAGCACCGGACAGCCCAGCCAACTTACGGGTACAAGTTCCGCGGCGATTTGAAGCGATTGCGGCCGCGTAAGAAATTCCGCTAAACCGCTCGCCTGATCTGTGCAAACAGCCCGGGGGCGGTATCCGCCCACCGGGCTGATTCGTTTTTGTGCGCGGTGGCCGGAGTTGCACACATCGAGGAGCCAGATCATGACACCCGCGCGTTCCGATTCATTCGTCTTTTCCAGCGAGTCCGTGTCCGAGGGTCATCCGGACAAGCTCGCCGATCGCATCAGCGATGCCGTTCTCGACCTGCACCTCGCGCGCGATCCGAAATCGCGTGTCGCCTGCGAGGTGCTCGTAACGCACAACTTCGTGTGCATCGCCGGCGAAACGCGGTGCGCCGCAACGGTGGATCGCGACGAAGTCGAGCGCTTGGCACGCCAGGTGATCCTCGACACGGGATACGACGGATTCGACGAGCGATTCGGCCATGAGAGCGCGCGCATCGACGTGCGACTGCAGCCGCAATCCACCGAGATCGGTTCCGCGGTCGACAAGAAGACCGCGGCGGATCAACAGGGCGCCGGCGATCAAGGACTCATGTTCGGGTACGCGACGCGCGAGACGCCGTCTCTCATGCCCGCGGCCATCACTTACGCGCATGGGCTGGTCGAAGAGCTCGCGCGCCGGCGTAAGGCGGGTGATGCGCACTGGATTCGTCCCGACGCGAAGTCACAGGTGTCGGTGCGGTATCGAGACGGACGCCCCACCGACGTGACGCGCATCGTCGTCTCCACCCAGCACGCGCCGGCCGTGACCCAGCCCGAGATTCGGGAGTACGTGATCGAGCAGATCATCCCCGCGGTGATTCCCGAGTCGATGCTGCCCACCGGCTGGCGTGATACGGTGCTCGTCAATCCGAGCGGCGCCTTTTCGGAAGGCGGGCCGGCCACCGACACCGGCCTAACGGGGCGCAAGATCATCGTCGACACCTACGGCGGCGCGGCACGCCACGGCGGCGGTGCGTTCAGCGGCAAGGATCCTTCCAAGGTGGACCGCTCCGCCGCGTACGCCGCGCGCTGGGTGGCCAAGAACGTCGTGGCCGCCGGTCTCGCCGAGCGCTGCGAGGTGCAGGTGGCGTATGCGATCGGCGTCGCTCGACCGGTGTCGGTGATGGTCGAGACCTTCGGGACCTCCGATCTGTCGCGCGCCGAGCTCGAGGCGCGTGTCTCGTCGGCGTTCGATCTCACGCCATACGGAATCATCCGCGACCTCGAGTTGCTGCGGCCGATCTACTATCCGACTGCTGCGTACGGCCATTTCGGGCGCGAGCCCGGTGCGCCGGGCACCTTCAGCTGGGAACGTGCGTCTCGCGCGAGCGCACTGCAGGAGGATGCGCGGGTGGTATCGGCGATCGGTTGACATCGGTCGCGCCCGCTCTGGCGTTTTGAGCCGGGTCGCGCTACGATCGGCAGCACGGTGTCACGGGTTTCTCACGCTGGGGGGCGGGGGATGCCCGTGACGCGCATTCGACATGGTGCGCATGCGTGCTTCGGTGCTGGTCCTGCAATTGCTCCGCCCCGTGGTGTGGCTCAGCATGCTGGCCGCATCGGTTGTCGCGTGTCGGCCCACCGACCCAGCGTTCGCCGGAAAACCTCCCGCGGCGGCGCCGGCGGCTCCCGTGACATCGACGGCCCTCGTCGTCCCCATGCGGCCGCCCAACGACAGCGAGATCCCCGCCGGTGCGTTAGGCGCGTCGATTCGCCGCGGGCACGCCCTGCTCACCGCCACGCGCGACAGTCTGCCCGCGTTCGCCGGAAGCCGCCTGCGCTGCGTGAGCTGTCACCTGGACGATGGACGCCGCGCGCACGCGTCGCCCTTCGTCGGCGTATACGCCCGCTATCCGACGTACAATGCGCGAAGCGCTAAAGCCTATACGATCGAAGACCGCGTCAACGACTGCTTCCGTCGCAGCTTGAACGGACGCGCCCTGCCCGTCGGCAGCGCCGACATGCGCGACATCGTGGTCTACTTCGCGTGGCTGTCGCGCGGCGTTCCGGTCGGCGCCGCCGTGGAAGGGCAGGGCCTCGCCAAGCTCACGCCGCTCGCCGGCGACACGACGCGCGGCCGCGCGATCTTCGGCGAGCAGTGCGCGCGCTGTCACGGGGCGAACGGCGAGGGTTCGGCCGTCGCGCCGCCGCTCTGGGGACGGGAGTCGTTCAACATCGGCGCGGGCATGAGCCGGCTCCGCACGGCCGCAGCGTTCATCCGATTCAACATGCCGTTCGATCGGGCGGGCTCGCTCGACGACCAGCAGGCCTTCGACGTCGCGTCGTTCGTCACCTCGCGCCCGCGCCCCGATTTCGCCGGGAAGGAAAACGATTGGCCTAACGGAGACGCGCCGCCCGACGTCGCATACCCCACGCGCGGCGCCGCCGCCAAGCACGCCGCGCGCCATTGACGTTACACGAGTACCTGCCGCCACCCCGCTTCTCCGGACACCAACACCGCTCAGGAGGCAGCACATGACCGACGACTCTTCCTCGACCACGCCCCGACGGGAATTTCTGGGCAAGGTCGCGGCCGCATCCATTGCGTTAGGCATAAGCGGCGCGCTGCCCCAGCGGCTCAATGCCGCCGTCGATGCGAACTCCCCGGACGTCGAAAAGTGGCCGGATATCCACGGCAAACATCGCCAGCTCTACGACGCCGTCAGCTGGAACAACGGGTTCTCGCTCATCTGGTCGATGATCTTCCTCGATACCAACAAGGCATCGAGCAACCTGGCGGATACCGACCTGAACGCGGTCGTGGTCATGCGCCATGAAGCGATTCCCCTCGCGTTTACCGACCCGATCTGGAAGAAGTACAAGCTCGGTGAGGCGTTCAAGATCGACGATCCCGCAACGAAAGCACCGTCCGAGCGCAACATCTTCTACAACGCGAAGGAAAGCGAGCTGATGTTCCCCGGCATGGGGATCGAGAAACTGATGCAGCGCGGTGTGACATTTGGATGCTGCAACGTCGCGCTCACCGTCTATAGCGGGATGCGCGCCGATGCGATCGGCGTCGACAAAGCGACGGCGAAACAAGAATGGGTCGCCGGACTCATTCCCGGATTCACGCTGCTGCCCAGTGGCGTCTGGGGTGTGAATCGCGCGCAGGAGCACGGCTGCTCGTATTGCTACGCATCGTAAGTGCGATGTGGCACCGACGGGCGAGCCTCAGGCTCGCTCCGTCGGGTCGCTTCACGGTGGCGAGGACTCTGTTTCACAACTCGGACGATTGCAGTCCCGATCGTCGCTATATTGCCGCATCATGCGCGCTGTCTGCATCTCGCGGCACGTTTTTCTGGGTGAGCACATCTGTTCGATCATGCGAAGTGCGGGCATCGAGTGCGAATCGGTGATCGGCTTGCGTGAAGGGATGGATGCGTCGCGCATCGCGCGGCCCGATGTCGTCATCTGCGATTATGACTTGCTCGCGACAGCGCCTCGCCACGAATGGCAGCGCGCATCCGGCCGCGACGATTTGCCGATCGTCGCCGTGAGTCTCACGCGCCGGCCGGAAGAAGCGCACCTGGTCGACGGGCGCACGATAGCCGGATTCTTGTATCTCCCCGCGGTCGACAGCGCCGTCGTCGAGCGGACGGTGCTCGATGCGACGACACGGTCCGCGCGACAACGGGCCCGCGACATGGAAGTGCCGCTGCGCGTGGTGCGCGACGACTGACTCCGTGCGCACGCGCCGAACGTGCACGCCTTGCGCGCTGTCGTTAGCCATCGCGCTCGTCGCGTGCGGGCATGGCGACGAGTCAGCGTCTCGCGCTGCGGCCGCGTCTCCGCAAACCACAACGTCGGCTGTGCAGCCGGTCGACAGCGCCGCGCTTGCGCGCGACGCATGGTCGGTGCCCGAAGTCATGCGCCGGGTGCGCGAGGCGGGTCTCGCCATTTCCGATTCGGGGCAGACTGTTCACCGGCCACAGCTCCGCGAAGCGGGCCACGTGCTCCACTTGGGCCAGGGAACCCTCACCGTCTTCATCTACTCCGGCCGCGGAGCGCGCACACGCGACGCTGCGGGTCTCGATACGACGCTGCATGGCCTCCCGACCCTCGAGACACCGCACTACATCGTCTCGGGCAACCTCATCGCCATTCTCGTCACGCCCAACGACGCGACAGTCGAGCGGGTGACTAACGCGCTCACCGCGCGGCACACCCGGGGGCCGCCATGAGCACAGGGTGAAAAGCAAAACGGGCCAGGCTTTCGCCTGACCCGTTTGCCACACCCCAGAGAAGCAAACCTTACTGGCAGACCACCACGCCGTCGACGCCGATACCAGTCGTATCCGTACCAGTGCCGATCTTGCAGCTCGTGATGCTCGTCACGCGCGAGTTCGTGATCGTCGCGCTCCAGCCGGTGGTGCTACCGGTGTTGATCACGAGCGCATTGCCGGTCGACGTGTTGAAGTTCAACGCGGTCGTGTCCGTCGAGTAGGTGTTCTTATCCGAGTAATACGCCTCTTCGGACGTCGCCAGGTTCTTGAGGTCGGACTTCATCGACGCGATGTACGCCTTCTCCTTCGTGCTCGCGAACTTCGGAATCGCGATCGCCGCGAGGATGCCGATGATGACCACCACGATCAGCAGCTCGATCAGCGTGAAGCCCTTCTTTCCGGTGAAACGCATGAGAGTGATCCTCCGGGATCGGTTGTTCGCGAGCGATCTCGCGATTCGGTGACAGCGTGGGTTCGGCCAGGGAGTAAAGCAGGGTAGGTGCCAGCTTCTACTGTTCTGCTAAGTTTTTGTTCTGTAACGACTTATGCAGTGTGTTCGAAGCTTTGTGGGTGCTTTTGCGGTAGCGAATTGCAACCTGCATGGTGAATTGCAACTGCCCCGCACCTTCACACCGCCGCCCCTGATCTCCACGCCTTGGTACTCGGCAAACGTGGTCTGTCCGCGCTGCCAGTCCGTTCGCTGACGGCCCTACGTGGGCAGGACGATCGACTGGGGCCAAGGTAAAGGCGCCAACGGCTTTGGAGAGATCACTTCATTGCATGACGTATCGAAGTTCTCCCACTGCTGAGCGCCCTGCACATTTCGCATCGCCATCCGGTTATCCCGCCCGACGTTTCCCTCCTATACATTTCGGCTCCATGAGTTCTCTCCCCATCACCAGCGCATTCAACGACGGCTATATCGCGGGGCTGTACGAGTCGTTTTTGCGCGATCCCGCGTCCGTCGATTCGTCGTGGCGCCAGTTCTTTTCCTTCGCGCAGAGCATTGCCGGAGCCGGCCCCGCCGCAACGGCCGCCGCAACCGATCCCGCGTACCTGCGCAAAGTGGCCGGCGCTGCGGCCCTCGTTCAGGCGATCAGGCAATACGGCCATCTCGACGTGCAGCTCGACCCGCTCGGCAGTCCGCCGCTCAGCGCGGCCGAGCTCAAGCCCGAGTTTCATGGCATCACGAGCGGCGATCTGGAGACCATTCCTGGTGCCGCCTTGGGCTTTGCCGAAGACGAAACGGCGGCGGCAGCCGTCGCGCGGCTGCGCCGGATCTATTCGTCTTCGATCGGCTTCGAGTTCGAGCACATCGAGGAAGAAGCGGAACGCGACTGGTTCCGGCGGGCCATCGAAGGCGGCGAAATGCGCCGGGTGCTCAGCGCCGAAGAAAAGAAGGTGGTGCTGCGCCGCCTAACAGAAGTGGACGGACTCGAGCGCTTTCTGGGCCTTGCCTACCAGGGCTACAAGCGGTTCTCGATCGAGGGCACCGATGCGCTCGTCCCGATGCTCGACGCCGCCATCGATGGGGCGGCGCGCGCGGGCGCACAGGAAGTCGTGATCGGGATGGCGCACCGCGGCCGGATCAACGTGCTCACGCATGTGCTCGACAAGCCGGTCGCCGCGATCTTCGAGGACTTCGAGGGCAAGCACGCGAGCACGTCCGCGCCGAACGACACCGGCGATGTCAAGTACCACCTCGGCGCGCGAACCGTGCGCGAGTTGTCGACCGGCGAATCGGTGCACGTGGTGCTGCTGCCTAACCCGAGCCACCTGGAGATGGTGAACCCGGTGGTGGAAGGCGTGGCGCGCGCGCTCCAACAGGCGCGGGCCGAGCGGCCCGATGGCGATGCCCCGCCTGACGAGGCGAGCGTGCTGCCGGTGCTCGTGCACGGCGATGCCGCGTTTCCCGGCGAAGGCGTCGTGGCCGAGACGTTCAACCTGTCGTACCTGCGCGGCTACCGCACGGGCGGCACGCTGCACATCATCTCGAACAACCAGGTCGGCTTCACCACCGATCCGCGCGATGGCCGCTCGACCTACTATGCGAGCGACCTGGCCAAAGGCTTCGAGGTGCCGATCGTGCACGTGAACGGTGACGACGCGGAGGCGTGCATCGCCGCGGTGTGGCTCGGTCTCGCGTATCGCGCTCGCTTCGGCAAGGATTTTCTGATCGACCTGGTGGGCTACCGGCGGCACGGCCACAACGAGACGGATGAGCCGGCGTTCACGCAGCCGCTGTTGTACGCGGCCATTCGCTCGCATCCGACGCCGCGTGAGGTGTGGGCCGCGCGCTTGGTGCGCGAGGGTCTGCTCAGCGACGACGATGTCAAGGCGCTCGATGCCGATGTGCAGGCCGCGTTCGATCGCGTCCTCACCCAAGTGAAGGCCGCGCCGGCTCCCGCGGAGAACGGAAACGGCCATCACGGAGCCGCGCCGGATCTCGCGTCCATCGACACGAGCGTCCGTGCGGATGTCCTGCGGTCCGTGAACGACCGACTGCTGGTCTGGCCGTCCGATTTCAAGCCGCTGCCCAAATTGGCGAAGCTGCTCGAGCGCCGGCGTGCTGCGTTAGGCGAAGCCGGCGGTATCGACTGGGGTCACGCGGAAGCGCTTGCGTTGGGCTCCTTGCTCACGCAGGGCATCTCGGTCCGCCTCACGGGACAGGACAGCGAGCGCGGCACCTTCTCGCACCGGCAGGCGGTGCTGCACGACTACGAGCACGGGACCTCGTACGCGCCGTTGCAGCACATTCCGGGTGCGACCGGACGCTTCGAAGTCTACAACTCGCCGCTCTCGGAGATGGCGGTTCTCGCGTTCGAGTACGGCTACAGCGTCGTCGCGCCGCACACACTCGTGATTTGGGAAGCGCAGTATGGCGACTTTGCCAACGTCGCGCAGCCGATCATCGACCAGTTCATTGCATCCGACCGCGCGAAGTGGGGACAGGACTCGGGTGTCGTGCTGCTGCTGCCGCACGGCTACGAGGGCGGTGGCCCCGAGCACTCGAGTGCACGTCTCGAGCGTTTCCTGCAGCTGGCCGCCGAGAACAACTTGCGGATCGCATACCTGTCGACGCCGGCGCAGTACTTTCACATCTTGCGTAGGCAGGCGCTGGCGAGCGACCGGCGGCCGCTGGTGCTGATGCAGCCGAAGAGTTTGTTGCGGTTGCCGCAGGCGGCGTCGCATCTCTCGGATCTGTCGTCCGGCCGGTTCCGGACGGTGATCGACGACGCGACAGTGCAGGGCGTCGAGCACGTTCGCCGCGCGGTGTTGTGCACCGGCAAGCTCTACTATGATCTCGCGGGTCAGGCCGCGAAAAACGGAGCGGTCGCACTGGTGCGGGTCGAAGAGCTGTACCCATGGCCGCACGAAGAGATCGCGCGCGTGATCGATCGGTACCCGGCGCTCGAGGAAGTGGTGTGGGCGCAGGAAGAGCCGAAAAACATGGGGGCCTGGACGTTTGTCGCGCCGCGGTTGCGTGCGGCGGTCGGGAACACACTGCCGATTCGGTACATTGGTCGTCCGGAGCGCGCGAGTCCCGCCGAGGGCTACGCGACTTCGCACACGGAACAACAGACGAAGATCGTCACCGACGCTCTCGCCGTGGCCGACCCCGTCGGTGCGGCCGGAGCGGCGAGGGGCTGAGCGCCGGTGCTCGTCCGTTAGACGGCGGCCGGCACGGCCGCAGCGGTGGCGGCGCTCGTTCATCACTCAGTGCTCGGATCTATGCACGTACGCCACGCCATCGTCGCTCTAGCACTCACGGTCGCGGGAGCCCTGCATCCGCTGAAGGCGCAGGACCGCGGCGCCGCCGCGCTCGGACAGCTCGTCGAAGGATTGCCGGTTGCGGTCCGGGTCCTCGTGATCGGCGCGCACCCGGATGACGAGGACACGCGTCTCATCACGTGGCTCACACGGGGCCACCACGTCGACGTCGCATACCTCTCGCTCACGCGCGGGGACGGCGGCCAGAATCTCATCGGTGATGAGCTGGGCGACGCGTTAGGCGTCATCCGCACCGAGGAACTGTTGGCCGCGCGCCGGATCGATGGCGCCCATCAGTACTTCACGCGGGCGTACGATTTCGGATTTTCCAAGACGAGCGCGGAGTCGTTCCAGCACTGGCCGCACGACTCGGTGCTCGAGGATGTGGTGACGGTGGTCCGCGCGTTCCGTCCGCAGGTGATCGTGTCGGTGTTCTCCGGCACGCCGCGCGACGGTCACGGTCAGCACCAGGTGGCGGGCATCGTCGCCCGCGAAGCGTACGATGCGGCGACGGATACGGTGCGGTTTCCGCGATCGGCCACGGCCGGCTTTGGCGCCTGGGCGCCCCTCAAATTCTACCGCGCGCGATCCTACTTCAACGGCGAAGGGGCGACGTTCACCTATAATGCGGGCGGGCTGGACCCTGTGTTAGGCAAGTCGTTCGCCGAGATCGCCGCCGAGAGCCGGTCGCAGCACAAGTCGCAGGGCTTCGGTGTGATCGCGCGGCTCGGCTCTCAGACGGGCTCGCTGGCGCGCGAAGCGTCCCGTGCGCCCGGCGCGCCCGCGGATGCCAAGCGCGAGCGGTCGATCTTCGACGGCATCGACACCACCTGGCGCCGTTTGCTTCCGTTAGTCACTCGGCCCGCCGACAAGGCGGCGGTCGAGCGGCTCGTCGCGGCAACAGCGGACGCGCGACGTTCGCTCAGCTTGTACGACCCCGGTACCGGTGTGCCGGCCCTCGAGCGTGCGCACGCGGCGCTCGCGCAGCTGGTCGCGGACGCGCACGCGGCGCCGCAGTCGACGAACGGCGACGTCCTCGTCTCCGCCACCGACGGCCTCGAGCGCGTGACGCGCGCGCTCCTCATGGCGCGCGGCATCGCCATCGAAGCCACGGTGCAGCGCGACGAGGTCGCGTTAGGCGACTCGATACCGGTCGAGGTCACCGTCTACAATCGCGGCACCGGCCGCGTGGGCATGGAGTCGGCCGCGTCCCTGGACGCGGCCGGGAGTCGCGGCGCGGGGTCTGCACCGGCCGGTCACGAAACGGCGATTGCCCCCGATAGCGCGCACACGGACACCGTGTACGTGCACGGCGACTCGCTCTCGCAACCGTGGTGGCTGGCGACACCCCGGCGAGGCGACATGTTCAGCGTGCCGATCGATGGTCGGTCCGATGACGTGCGCGATGCCGGCATCCGCGTGCGCGTTGCGTTAGACGGCGGCCGGGTCGTGACCGAGGTCCCGGTGGTGCGCCGCTACGGCGATCCGGTACGAGGCGCCGTCGAACGACCCCTCATGGTGGTGCCCGCCGTCGCGGTGACGCTCGATCATACGGTGGAGCTCGCACGCGCGAACACGCCGCTCGACCGCAGCGTGCAGGTGCACCTCACGTCCGGCGTCACCGAACCGCGCGACGTGCAGGTGTCACTGACGCTGCCGGCCGGCCTGCACGCCGATTCGAGTGCGCGAACTGCGCACTTGGGCGGATTCGACGCGACGGCCACCGTGACATTCTCGATCACGGGTCAACTCACGCCGGGCCAATACGAGATTGCCGCCGTTGCGCGCAGCGGCGGCAACACGTACGCGATCGGATACCAGCCGATCGAGTACTCGCACATTCGGCCGCAGAAACTCTATCGTCGTGCCGCGATCACCTTGCAGGCCGTGGATGCCGCGCTGCCGCCGCACCTCGACGTGGCATATGTCCGCGGCGTGGGCGACAACGTGGCGCCGATGCTCCAGGAGTTAGGCGTACCACTCACGGTGATCGATCCCGCGCGCCTGGCCACGACCGATCTGTCGCGGTTCACCACCGTGGTCATCGGTACGCGGGCTTACGAGGCGCATCCCGAGCTGGCGGCGGCGAACGCGCGGCTGCTCGACTGGGTGCGGCACGGCGGGACGATGGTGGTGCAATACGGCCAGTACGAGATGACCGCGCCTGGTCGCCTGCCGTATCCCATTTCGCTGGCGCGTCCGGCCGACCGGGTGACCGACGAAAACGCGCCGGTGCGGATTCTCGTGCCGAACGATCCGGTGCTCACGTGGCCCAACCGCATCACGGCGGACGATTGGACGGGATGGGTGCAGGAGCGGTCGTTGTACATGCCGTCGACGATCGATTCGCATTACACGACGCCGCTCTCGATGAACGATCCCAACGAGTCGCCGAATTCGGGCGCGATTCTCGAGACGCGGTTGGGCGCGGGCACCTACGTGTACACGACGCTGTCCTTGTTCCGGCAGCTGCCGGCGGGCAATCCCGGCGCATCGCGGCTCTTCCTCAACCTGTTAGGCGTGGGTGAGGCGCCGCGCGCGGTCGGCGCCGCGGGCGGCGCGCAGTCGCCGCGGTGATGCGCCTGCCGCGACGGCGCGTTGCGCAACTGGCCGGCGCCGTGCTGGCGTCGCTCGTGTTGGCGGCGTGCCAGCGCGGGCCGCGCCGCACGGTGCTCACCGTATACTCGCCGCACGGCAACGATCTCCTCTCGTTTTACGAAAAGGAATTCGAGGCCGTGCACCCCGATGTCGATGTGCAGTCCGTGGACATGGGATCGCAGGACATCATCGACCGGCTGCGCAGCGAGAAAGCGAATCCGCAGGCCGACGTCTGGTTCGGCGCACCCGAGGAAATTTTCGATCGCGCGGGCCGCGAGGGACTGCTCGCGCCGTATCGCCCGACGTGGGCGAACGCGGTGCCCGCCGAGAGCCACGACCCGAACGACCTCTGGTACGGCACGTATCTCACGCCCGAGGTCATCGGCTACAACAGCCAGGCGGTGAGCGATTCGGCCGCGCCCAAAGACTGGGATGACGTGCTGGACCCGAAGTGGAAAGGCAAGGTGCTGATCCGCGATCCCATTGCGTCGGGCAGCATGCGCGCCATTTTCGGCGGCATCATTCTGCGCAGCATTCGCGAGACGGGTTCGCCTAACCGAGGATACGACTGGCTCAAACGGCTCGACGCGCAGACCAAGGAGTACACGCTCAACCCGACCATTCTGTACCAGAAGCTCGGCCGCCAGGAGGGACTGATCACGCTCTTCGACATGCCCGACCTGGCAATGCTGCGCGAGCGGTACCACATCCCGGTGAAGTACACGATCCCCGCGAGCGGAACGCCGCTCTTGGTCGATGCGATTGCGTTGGTCAAGGGCGCAAAGCATCCCGCGATCGCGCGCGAGTACTACGAGTTCGTGACATCCGAGCGCGCACTCCTCGACGCCGCCGAGCGCTTCTACCGCATTCCCGTGCGCACCGACATTCCCGCGGACTCGCTACCGCCCTGGATTCGCGAGGCTCGCGCACGGATCAAACCCATGCCACTCGACCGCGCGATGCTCGAGCAGCATCTCGACGAGTGGATGCAGTACTGGGACTCGCACATCCGGAATAGCTCGCGGTGAGCGGCGCGACGCCGCATCTCGTGCTCGATCGGCTCACGCGCCGATTCAGCGAAGCACGCGCAGCGGTGGACGCCGTGTCGCTCGAGGTCGCCGCGGGTGAGTTGGTCGCGCTCATCGGCGCCAGCGGCTCGGGCAAGACCACGACGCTGCGCATGGTGGCCGGCTACGAGGCGCCGGATGCGGGCGTGGTCGTGCTCGACGGACGCGACATTACCGGCTTGCCGCCGCAGCGGCGCCAGTTCGGCATGGTGTTCCAGCACTACGCGCTGTTCCCGCATCTCACCGTTGGGCAGAACGTGGCGTTCGGGCTCGAAGCGCGCGGCGTCTCGCGGACCGTGCGCACGGCGCGCGCGGCCGAGGCGTTGGCCGGCGTCGGTCTCGCCGGCGCCGACGGACGCGCCATCCAATCGCTCTCGGGCGGAGAGCAGCAACGCGTCGCGCTGGCGCGTGCGTTAGTCATCGAGCCGCCGGTGCTGCTGCTCGACGAGCCGCTCTCCAACCTCGATCCGACCCTGCGCCGCAGCACGCGCGAGGAGCTGCGCGCCACACTCCGTCGCCTCGGCGTGACCGCGCTGTTCGTGACGCACGATCAGGAGGATGCGTTCGCCGTCGCCGACCGTGTTGCGCTGCTGGCCTCGGGCCGCTTGTTGCAGGTCGGCACGGCAGAAGCATTGTACGATCGCCCGGCGAACCGCGACGTGGCGACGTTCATCGGGCGATCGACGCTCGTGGCGGGCACGCTGGACGGCGATCGCATCACGGTTCAGTTAGGCGGCGCGGCTCGAACGCTGCG
>DATEKK010000011.1:0-45662 GCA_035277485.1 Gemmatimonadaceae bacterium | reverse complement strand
CGAACTCCTTGCATCACCCTCGTAAGTCGGTTATCCTATAAGACTTGACTGGATTTTCCCGCTTACGAGGTGTGGTTCTGTGAAAGTACGAAGCAGCGTGAAGCCGATTTGCGAGCACTGCAAGGTGGTCAAGCGCAAAGGCGTGACGCGGATCATCTGCAAGCGCAGCCCAAAACATAAGCAGCGGCAGGGCTGATCCATGGCACGTATCGCCGGCGTGGACCTGCCACGCGAGAAGAAGGTCGAGATCGGCCTCACATACATCTTCGGGATCGGGCGTGCGGTGGCGCGGAAGATCGTCGCCGAGACGGGTGTGAACGCCGATCTGCGCATCAAGGATCTGAGCGACAACGACGTGAACCGGCTGCGCCAGGTGATCGAGCGCGACTATCGCGTCGAGGGCGCGCTGCGCACCGAAGTCGCGATGAACATCAAGCGGCTGATGGACATCGGGTCGTATCGGGGCATTCGGCATCGCCGCGGGCTGCCGGTTCGCGGCCAGCGCACGCACACGAACGCGCGCACGAAGAAGGGTCCGCGCCGCGCGATCGCCGGCAAGAAGAAGGTCACCAAGTAACGAGCTACGCGCACACGTCTGCCTAACGGCGAGCGTGCGGTCGAGATAACCTCACGGTAACTGGCATGGCCACAGCGAAAACCGGAACGAGCAAGAAGAGCAAACGCGTCGTGGAGGCGGAAGGCATCGCCCATGTGAACGCGACCTTCAACAACACGATCGTCACGATCACCGACATGCACGGGAACGCGGTGGCGTGGGCGTCGTCGGGGAAGGCGGGGTTCAAGGGCTCCAAGAAGTCGACGCCGTTCGCCGCGACGGTGGCCGCCGAAGCGTGCGCGCGAGAAGCGTTAGGCATGGGCGTCAAGCGCGTGCACGTGCGGGTGCAGGGTCCCGGCTCGGGCCGCGAGTCCGCGATTCAGGCGCTCGCCGCCGCTGGCTTGCAGATCCGCTCGATCAAGGACGTGACGCCGATTCCGCACAACGGCTGTCGTCCGCCGAAGCGCCGGAGGGTCTGAGCCATGCGCTACACGGGACCGAGCTGCCGTCAGTGCCGCCGCGAAGGCACGAAGTTGTTCTTGAAGGGCACCAAGTGCTTCACCGAGAAATGCCCAGTCGAGCGGCGGCCGTATGCGCCGGGCCAGCACGGACAGGCCACCGCGCGGCGCCGGAAGGCGTCGGAGTACGCCAAGCAGCTCCGCGAGAAGCAAAAGGTGAAGCGCATCTACGGCGTGAGCGAGCGCCAGTTCCGCAACACGTTCGAGCGCGTCACCAAGCTGCCGGGCGTCACGGGACACAATCTTCTCGCCGCGCTCGAGAGCCGGTTGGACAACATGGTGTACCGGATGGGATTCGCGTCGAGCCGCAAGGCCGCGCGGCAGCTGATTCGCCACCGGCACATTCACGTGAACGGGAAGCAGGTCGACATCCCGAGCTATCTCGTTAGGCCGGGCGAAGAGGTGGCGGTACGCGGCAAGTCGCGCGAGCAGGTCTCGGTGATTTCCGCCATGGAATATTCCTCACGCGGCGCGCCGCTCTCCTGGATCGCGGTCGACAAGGACACGTTCAGCGGGCGCATGCTCGAGCGCCCCGGCCGCGGCGACATTCCCATCGCGGCGCAAGAGCAGTTGATCGTCGAGCTGTACTCGAAGTAAGCACGGGTCGGGACCCTAACTCCCATACGAGCCCACCGCGCGTTAGGGGCGGGGTGGGGCGTCACCGGGTCGACTCCCGGTTGGACCACAGAGGATGACGACACCAATGGTTACGGCAATCGATCTCACCGGGCTGGTCCGTCCACAGCTCGTTGAAGCCACGAAGCGCGACGACAATCCGAACGTCGCGGAATTTCGCATGCAGCCGCTGGAGCGCGGCTTCGGCCACACGTTAGGCAACGCCATGCGGCGCATGCTGCTGTCGTCGCTGCGCGGCTCGGCCGTCTGGGCGTTCCGCATCGACGGCGTCGTGCACGAGCACCAAACGATCTCGGGCGTCGTCGAAGACGTGCACCAGATCATCGGCAACCTCAAGACGCTCACGCTGTCGCTGGCCGACGACGTGGACACCGCCGTGCTCCGCATTCGCAAGAACGAGGCGGGCCCCGTCACGTCGGCCGACATCGAAAGCTCCGGCGTGGTGCGCGTGATCGACGATCACCACCATCTCTTCACCCTGCAAGATGACCGCGAGCTCAACGTCGAGCTGTACGTCGACAAGGGACGCGGTTACGTCGAGGCGGATCAGCATCCCGTCGATCGCGGGCTGCCGGTCGATCTCGTCCGGATCGACTCGATCTACAATCCGGTTCGCCGCGCGAACTTCTCGGTCGCCGAGACGCGCGTCGGACAGCGCACCGACTATGATCGCTTAACGCTCACGGTCGAGACCAACGGCACGATCACGCCCGAGGAAGCGGTGAGCTACGCGGCCGCGCTCGCGCAGACGCACTTCCAGTTCTTCGCCAACTTCGGCTCGCACGCGCAGGGCTCGGTGCCGGCGGCCGGCGATCATTCGGCCGATGCCCAACGGTTGGTGCAGCTGTTCCACACGCCGATCGACGAGCTCGAGTTGTCGGTGCGGTCCGTGAACTCGCTCAAGAACTCCGATATCCGCACGTTAGGCGACCTCGTGCGGCAAACGGAGTCGCAGATGCTGCAGGTCAAGAACTTCGGCAAGAAGTCGCTCCAGGAGATCGCCGATCTGCTCGAGCGCCAGGGCCTGAATTTCGGGATGCGGTACGAGGAGACGACCGATGGCGTGCGGATCACCGATTGGGGGACCGCGCCCAGCCGCGCCGCCGCCGCCGCACCCGACGACGAGGAGTAAGCTCTCATGCGTCACCGGAAAGCGGGTCGGCAGCTGCGTCGCACGAGCGAGCAGAAGCTGGCCCTCATGCGCAACCTCGCGTCGTCGCTCATCGAGCACGGCGCGATCGAAACCACGGAAGCCAAGGCCAAGGAGCTCAGGCCGTTCGTCGAGCGCCTCATCACCAAGGCCAAGTCCGGGACGCTGCACGATCGCCGGCTCGCGGTGCGGCACATCCACAAGCGCGAGACGGCCGACAAGCTGTTCCAGGAAGTGGGCCCCAAGTTCAAGTCCCGCGCGGGCGGCTACACCCGGATCCTCAAGACGGGACACCGCAAGGGCGATGGCGCCGACATGGCGCGCATCGAGCTCATCGAGGGTTGATCATGACGAAGAGAGGATGCTACGTGTGCGGCCGCGGGGTTGCGTTCGGCAACAACGTCTCGCATGCCAACAACAAGGTGCGCCGCGTCTGGAAGCCGAATCTCCAGGTCGCGCGCATCCTCGTGGACGGAAAGCCAACGAAGATCCGCGTCTGTACGCGATGCCTGAACGCAGGCAAGATTCAACGTGCTCCCCGCGGACAGGTCGCGTGATCTCCGCTCACGCTGCACGTGCCGTCACCAGGGAGCTTCTTGCAAGCTCCCTTTTTTATTGACTTCGTTCTCAACGGACGCGCCGCTCCATGCCGACCGCGCTGATCACCGGAATCACGGGCCAGGATGGCTCCTACCTCGCCGAGCACCTCTTGGCCAAGGGCTACCGCGTGGTGGGTGTCGTTAGGCGGAGCTCCACCACGCCGTACGAGCGCATCGCGCACCTCGTCGACAAGGTCGAGCTGCTGTCGGCCGACCTGCTCGACCAGCATTCGTTGGTCGATGCGCTGGCCGCCTGCTCGCCCGACGAAGTCTACAACCTGGCCGCGCAGAGCTTCGTGCAGACCTCGTGGAACCAACCGGTGCTCACGGGCGAGTTCACCGGGTTAGGCGTGACACGCGCGCTCGAAGCGGTGCGGAAAGCGGCGCCGCGCGCCCGGTTCTATCAGGCCAGCTCGAGCGAGATGTTCGGCAAGGTCGTCGAATCGCCGCAGAGCGAGCGCACGTCGTTCTATCCACGCAGCCCGTACGGCGTGGCCAAGGTCTACGGCCATTGGATCACCGTGAACTATCGCGAGAGCTACGACCTGTTCGCGGTGTCGGGAATCCTGTTCAACCACGAGAGTCCGCGCCGCGGCCTCGAGTTCGTGACGCGCAAGGTGACCGACGCAGTCGCGCGCATCAAGCTCGGCCTCACCCGCGAGGTGCGACTCGGCAATCTGGATGCGCGGCGCGATTGGGGATTCGCCGGCGACTACGTCGATGCGATGTGGCGCATGCTCCAGCAGGATCACGCCGAGGACTACGTCATCGGCACGGGTCGCACGCACTCGGTGCGGCAGCTGTGCGAGGTCGCGTTCGGATCCGTGGGACTGGACTACCGCGAATTCGTGAAGCAGGACGAGCGCTTCTTCCGGCCGGCCGAAGTCGATCTGCTCGTGGCCGATCCGGCGAAGGCCAACTCACAGTTAGGCTGGCGGCCCCAGGTGTCGTTCGAGGATTTGATCGCGATGATGGTCGACGCAGATCTGGCCCGTCACCGCGCCGCGCGCTGACGTGCGTGCGCTGGTGACCGGCGCGGCCGGGTTCGTTGGGCAATGGCTCTGCGAGGCGCTCGTGTCTCGCGGATGGACGGTATTCGGAACACGGTTGGGCGGCGACATGCCGGCCGGCCGCCTCGGCCCCGCCGAGCGCGATGCGGTGCACTGGCTCGACTGCGACGTGACACACGCCTCCGCGCTCCATAGCACGCTCGAGGCGAGCACGCCCGACGCAGTGTTTCACTTGGCCGGCATCGCCTTCGTCCCAGCCGCGACCGCCGATCCGGCTGGCACGCTCGAGGTCAACGTGCTGGCAGCGGCACGCCTCCTGGCCGACATCGGTGCGCGTCGCCAAGCCGGTACGCTCGACCCGGTGGTGCTCGTCGTGGGAAGCGGCGAACAGTACGGCCGGCACGAGTCGGTCGAACAACCGCTCCCTGAATCCGCCGAGCAACGGCCGCTCAATCCGTATGCAGCGTCGAAGGCGGCGCAAGAAGTCGTGGCTCTGGCGGCGCACCGCTCGACCGGGGTGCGCGTGATCGTCACGCGGTCGTTCAACCACAGCGGGGCAGGGCAGTCGGACCGGTTTTTGATCCCCGCTCTCGTGCGCCGCGTCCGCGAGCTGCGTGGCCCTGCCCATCCGGGCGTTCTGGCTATGGGCAACACGTCCACCGTCCGCGATTTTTTGCACGTGGGGGATGTGGTCGCGGCGTACATTTCGCTCGCGGAACGCGGCGCGCCGGGCGAAGCTTACAACGTTGCCAGCGGGACGGGCGTGGCTATCGATGCCGTCGCTCGCCGCGTGCTTGCTCTCATGGATGTCGACGCGACATTGGAGGTTGATGCCGCGCTCGTGCGTCCGGTCGAAGTGCCGATACTCGTGGGCGACGCGCGGAAGGTGCGAGCGGCCACCGGTTGGGCGCCTCGGCTTTCTCTCGACACCATCATCGAAGACGTGATTCGTGCCGCGCCGCTCTGATCTGCACCGCATTCTGTTGATCGGCTCGGGGCCGATCGTCATCGGGCAAGCCGCCGAGTTCGATTACTCGGGGACGCAAGCGGCGAAGGCGCTGCGCGAGGATGGATACGAGGTCATTCTCGTAAACTCGAATCCGGCGACGATCATGACCGACCCCGAGATCGCCGACCGGACGTACATCGAGCCCGTCACACCGGACATTGTCGAGCAAGTGATCGAGCGCGAGCGGCCGGACGCGCTCCTTCCAACCATGGGCGGACAAACGGCGCTCAACGTGGCGATGGCGCTCTCGGAGCGCGGCGTGCTCCAGCGCTACAACGTGGAGCTGATCGGCGCCGATGCGCGCGCGATCCAGCTGGCCGAGGACCGCGAGCTGTTCGCCGACGCCATGCGCCGCATCGGGTTGAAGGTCGCGCGCGGCGGCATCGCGCGCACGTGGGATGAAGCGGAGGCGCTCATTCCGGTGGTGGACTTTCCGGCGATCATCCGGCCGTCGTTCACGTTAGGCGGAACCGGCGGCGGCGTCGCCTACAACCGCGACGAGTACGAGGAGATCGTGCGGCGCGGCCTCGAGCTGTCTCCCGTTGGTCAGGTGCTCGTCGAGCGCAGCGTGCTGGGATGGAAGGAGTTCGAGCTCGAGGTGATGCGCGACCACGCCGACAACGTGGTGATCGTGTGCTCGATCGAAAATCTCGACCCGATGGGCGTGCACACGGGCGACTCGATCACGGTGGCGCCGGCGATGACGCTCACGGATCGCGAATACCAGATCATGCGCGACGCGGCGGTGGCGGTCATTCGCGAGATCGGCGTCGCGGCCGGCGGGTGCAACATCCAGTTCGCGGTGAATCCCGCCGACGGCGAGATGCTCGTGATCGAGATGAACCCGCGCGTGTCGCGGTCGTCGGCGCTGGCGTCCAAGGCGACCGGCTTCCCGATCGCCCGCATCGGCACCAAGCTCGCCGTGGGCTATCGGTTGGACGAGATCACCAACGACATCACGAAGACGACGCCCGCATCGTTCGAGCCGGTGCTCGACTATGTCGTCGTCAAGTGTCCGCGGTTCGCGTTCGAGAAATTCGCCGCCGCCGATCCGCGGCTCACGACGCAAATGAAATCGGTGGGCGAGTCGATGGCGATCGGGCGCACGTTCAAGGAGGCGCTCCAGAAAGGCCTGCGCGCGCTCGAGACGGGCCGCGCGGGCTGGGTGACGGGCGCGTCGCTGCAGGATGACCGCTTGGCCGACGACTCGATGGACGCGCTGCTCGGTGCGCTGCGCCAGCCGACCCCGGAGCGGATCTTCCAGGTGAAGCGCGCGTTCTTGGCCGGCCTAACGGTAGCCGAGGTCGCCGAGCACACGCGCATCGACCCGTGGTTCCTGAACCAGATGATGGAGCTAGTGGAGGCCGAGCGTGACTATGCGGCGCTGCCGGCGGTGGATGCGCGCGCGTTGCGGCGCATGAAGCGGCTCGGGTTCTCGGACCGCCAGCTCGGCGCGCTACGCGGGGAGCCCGAGCATGCGGTGCGCGCCCAACGGTGGACGGCCGGCGTGCGGCCCGTCTACAAAATGGTGGACACGTGCGCGGGCGAATTCCCGTCGGCCACGCCGTACCTGTATTCGAGCTACGACGAGGAGAGCGAGGCGCCGCCCACCGGACGGCGCTCGGTGGTGATCCTGGGCAGCGGGCCGAACCGAATCGGCCAGGGCGTCGAGTTCGACTACTGCTGCGTGCGCGCCGTGATGGCGCTGCGCGAGCGCGGCTTCGAGACGATCATGATCAACTCGAATCCCGAGACGGTGTCCACCGATTTCGACACGTCCGACAAGCTGTACTTCGAGCCGCTCACGTTCGAGGACGTGCTCGAGATCGTGGATCGCGAGCAGCCCGTGGGCGTGATCGTTCAGTTAGGCGGACAGACGCCGCTCAAGCTCACGCGCGCGCTCGAGGCGGCGGGCGTCACCATCCTCGGCACGTCGCCCGACGCGATCGACATCGCCGAAGACCGCCGGCGCTTCGAGGCGATCGCGCGCGAGACCGGCGTCAACCAGCCGGCGAGCGGCACCGCGACGAGCGTCGATGAAGCGGTGGGCATTGCCACGCAGATCGGCTACCCGGTGCTCGTGCGCCCGTCGTATGTGTTAGGCGGACGCGCCATGCAGATCGTGTACGACGAAGCCTCGCTCCGCGAATATTTCGATCGCGCGGCGCGCGCATCGGAAGACCGGCCCGTCCTCATCGACCGGTTCCTCGAGGATGCCTACGAGGTGGATGTGGACGCCATCGCCGATGGCGAGCGTGTGGTGGTGGGTGGTGTAATGCAGCACATCGAGGATGCCGGCATCCACTCCGGCGACTCGGCCTGCGTGCTGCCACCGTACATCATCAGCGAGTCGGATCTCGCGACGATGCGCGAGCACACGGCGGCGCTGGCCAACGCGCTCGGGGTCGTGGGCCTGATCAACGTGCAGTTCGCGATCAAGGACCGCACGGTGTACGTGCTCGAGGTGAATCCGCGCGCGAGCCGCACGATTCCGTTCGTGTCGAAGGCGATCGGCGTGCCGCTCGCGTCGCTTGCCGCGCGTGTGATGCTCGGCGAATCGCTCACGTCGCTCGGGTTCACCGAAGAGATCGTGCCGCCCTACGTGTCGGTGAAGGAAGCGGTGTTCCCGTTCAGCAAATTCCGCGAATCCGATCCGGTCTTAGGCCCCGAGATGCGCTCGACCGGCGAAGTGATGGGCATCTCCGATTCATTCGGCAGCGCGTTCGCCAAAGCACAGCTCGCGGCGGACAACGGCCTGCCGCTCGAGGGCGCGGTGCTGATCACCGTGAACAACTCCGACAAGTCGACCGTGATTCCGATGGCGCGACGATTCCAGGAAATGGGCTTTCGTCTCCTTGCGACGACGGGGACCGCGAAATTCCTGCGGTCGCGCGGCATTCCGGCCGAGCGCGTGTTCAAGGTGCACGAAGGTCGGCCGCACGGAATCGATTTGATTGTGAATCGGCAGGTGCAGCTGCTCATCAACACGCCGCTCGGCAAACATTCTCAACGCGACGATTATTCGATGCGTCAGGCTGCCGTGGCGCATCGCGTTCCCTATACGACGACGCTCTCGGCGGCCTCCGCCGCGTGCGATGCGATACTCTCGTTGCGGTTCCGTCCGCCGCGCGTCCGCTCACTGCAGGAATGGCACGAGCTGGTGCGAGCCGACGCCGTGACGGGCGATTGACGCCGCGCGCGGGCGTCCACACGTTGTTAGACGTTGCCCGACGAGGCTGCGTTGGGACGCCTGCCAGCTCCGCTCCTCGAACCTCCTGTTGAACCGATATGCCAGTCCCATTACTCGATCTCAAGGCGCAGCACGCGCAGATCAAAGACGAAATCGTGCGCGCCATGATGCAGGTTGTCGACGACCAATTGTTCATCCTCGGCCAGCCGGTGGAGCGTCTCGAGCGCGCCGTGGCTGCATTGTCGCACAGCAAGCACGCGATCGGATGCGCCAGCGGCACGGATGCGTTGCTGCTCGCGCTGCGCGCCTTGGACATCGGCCGCGGCGACGAGGTGATCACCGCGCCGTTCACGTTCTTCGCGACGGCGGGCACGATCCACAACGTGGGTGCGACGCCCGTGTTCGTCGACATCGATCCATCGACGTTCAACATCGCCATCGGCCAGGCAGCGGCGGCGGTGACGTCGCGCACGAAGGCCGTCGTCCCGGTGGACCTGTTCGGGCAGATGGCGCGCATCGAGGAGCTGTCGGCGGCGATGCCTAACGTGCCGATCATCGAAGACGCCGCGCAAACCATCGGTGCGCGCCGCCGCATCAACGGCGAATGGGTGATGGCCGGCGAGCGCGCGACGATCGGCACGTTCAGCTTCTTCCCGTCGAAGAATCTGGGCGGCTACGGCGACGGCGGCATGATGGTCACGCAGGATGACGCGCTCGCGACGCGCCTCAAGCGCCTTCGCGTGCACGGCGGCGCGACGCAATACTTCCACGACGAAGTCGGCTACAACAGCCGCCTCGACGCGCTGCAGGCCGCCGTGCTCGAGGCGAAGCTGCCGCACCTCGCGGAATGGAGCAGCAAGCGACGCGAGCACGCGGCGTATTACGATCGCGCGTTCGCCGACGTGCCCGAAGTGCGCACGCCGACGATCGATGTGGGTAACGAGTCGATCTACAATCAGTACACGATTCGCGCAGATCGCCGCGACAAACTGCAGGCACATCTCAAGGGCAAGGGCATCGGCTCGGCCATCTACTATCCGCTGCCGTTGCACCTGCAGCCGTGCTTCCAGTATCTGGGCTACCGCGAGGGCTCGTGCCCGGAGTCGGAGCGCGCGGCGCGCGAGGTGCTCTCGCTGCCGGTGTATCCGGAGCTCACGCGTTCGCAGCAGGATGAGGTGATCGGCGCCGTCCGTTCGTTCTATGGCCACTGATTCGGCGAAGCTCGAGCCTCCGTCTTCCACGGAGCGCCTGTTCGCCTGGGTGTCGACGCTGGCCTTCCGGTACCGGCGTCTCATGGTGGTGACAGCGCACCTGGTGCTCGTGGTCGCGAGCTACGCGCTGGCGTTCGTGCTGCGGTTCGATGGGTTGATCCCGTCGCTGGACGGCCGGATCTTCCTCGTGACGCTCGGCCCGCTCGTGGTCTTTCGGTTAGGCGCATTCGCGTTCTACCGGCTGTACAGCGGGTGGTGGCGCTACGTCGGCATGCGCGACATGTTCGACCTCCTCAAGGCGATCGCGATCAGCAGCGCCCTGTTCATCGTGATGCTCGTCTTCACGGGGCAGGCGTACACGTTCCCGCGCTCGGTGATCGTGATCGACGCCGTGCTCACGCTGTTCTTCATCGGCGGCGTGCGGTTCGTGCTGCGGGCGCTGCGCGAGAACCGGCGTCCGGTCACGGGCGGGCCGCGGCTCCGGCGCGTGCTCATCATCGGCGCCGGCGATGCGGGCGAGCTGCTGCTGCGCGAGATGCACAACAACGGCCGGTTAGGCTACGTGCCGGTGGGTTTCGCCGATGACGACATTCGCAAGACCGGGTTCCACATCCACGGCGTGCCGGTGCTCGGCACCACCGAAGCGTTAGGCGATATGCTCGCGACCAATCCGGCGGACGAGCTGATCATCGCGATTCCATCCGCCTCGCGCGATCAGATCCAGAAGATCGTCAACCGCTGCCTGGCGACGCGGCTGCCGTTCAAGATTCTGCCGGCGATCGCGGCGCTCTCGGGCCGCGTGCAGATGAGCCAGGTGCGCCCCGTGCGCGTGGAAGACCTGCTCGGGCGCGATCCCGTGGACCTCGATTCGGCGATCGTGCACGGCTCGATCGCGGGGCGGCGGGTGTTGATCACCGGTGCCGGTGGATCGATCGGCGCGGAGCTCGCGCGGCAAATCGCGGGCTTCGACCCGGCGTCGCTCACGCTCATGGAGCGGTCTGAGAACGCGCTGTTTCTCATCGAGCAGGAGCTGCATCGCAAGCATCCCGCGCTCGACGTTCGTCCGGCGATCTGCGACATCTGCGAGAGCGCGGATGTGGCGCGGCTGTTCCGCGAGGCACGCCCCGAGATCGTGTATCACGCCGCGGCGTTCAAGCACGTGCCGATGATGGAAGCGCACGTGTGCCACGCGGTGCAGAACAACGTGTTCGGCACGCGCAACGTCGCGGAGGCCGCCGCGCAATACGGCGCGACCTTCGTGCTGATCTCGACCGACAAGGCCGTCAGTCCGACGAACATCATGGGCGCGACGAAGCGGTTGGCCGAGCAGTTGGTGTTGTCGCTGGCCGACACGCGGGCGCACCATTTCGTGGCCGTGCGCTTCGGCAATGTGTTAGGCAGCAACGGCAGCGTCGTGCCGTTGTTCAGCGAGCAGATTGCCGACGGCGGCCCGGTGACTGTCACGCATCCCGAAGCCACGCGCTACTTCATGACGATCCCCGAAGCGGTGCAGCTGGTGCTGCAGGCGTCGGCGTTGGACGAGGCGCGCGACCGGATCGTGATGCTGGAGATGGGCCACCCGGTCAAGATCGTGGACCTCGCGCGCAACCTGATCCGGTTGTCCGGTCTCGAGCCCGATGCGGACATTCCCATTGTGTTCACGGGTCTCAGGCCCGGCGAAAAGCTGCACGAGCAGCTGACGTCGGAGACGGAAGAGACGATGCCGACGCGGTTCGAGAAGATCCGGATCGTCAAGACCGGCGCGCCGCGCTCGCTCGACCATCAGTTAGGCCATCTGTGGGACCTCGTCGTGGCACGCGACGAGCGCGGCATTGTCCGCAAGCTGCAGGAATTGGTGCCGGAGTTCTCGCCGCAGGCGGCGCTCATCGCGCGCCTCCGCGAGCGGGCTCCGGCGCCGGAACCGCGTCAATTCACCAAAGGAGCCTGACGATTCGCTTGAGCGTCGTCGTCGCCGCCGGCGCGCTGCTCGCTGCCGCCGGGAGCGCGCGTGTGGCCGCCGCGCAGCATCCGTTAGTCACGTTGCCGTTGGACGATCCCGCGTACGCGCAGTTGGATGGGTTGGTGCAGTTGGGCTGCGGCGCCGCGCGTGTGTCGGCGTTCCGGCCGTTCATGGTGAAGGACGTACGCGCCGCGCTGCGGACTGCGAAGTCCGAATCGATGTGCAGCGGCCGCGTGCTCGATGCGCTCACGTCGCGCTTCCTCGCCGACAGTGTGGCGTCGGATTCGGCGGCCGATGCCAAGACCAACCGCATCAGGTTCGGCGCGCTCGCATCGCTGCAGGCGACCGGCCTCGACAAGGGCGAGATGTATCCGTTGTGGGACGACATTCGCCCAACGGGGCAGGGCACTCCGCCGGCCGTCGGCACGGCGCGGCTCCGGCTGTCGTTCGACGGCGGGCCTAACGTCGTGCTCGTCAGTGAAGCGTACGGCGAGACGCAGAGCCGCAACGACCCCACCGTGCGCGCGAATCAGTTCCGCCACACGTCGGGCGTGATCGACTTCAGCGATGCCTATGCGTCGGGCAAGCTCGGTCCCATCGTGTTGTCCGTTGGGCGCGGCCGCGAAGCATGGATCGGCGACGGCACCGAATCGTTGGTGTTGTCGGCGAACGGACCGGCGTTGGACAAGATCACGCTTACCGCGCAATGGTCGAAGTTCGAGTTCAAGGCGCTGGTGGCGTCGCTCAACGATGTGATCTTGTCGCCGGCGACCGACAGCATCCCCGACAGCGTGGGCACCCAGCGCTATCATCGGATGATGGTGGCGCACGCGCTCACGTGGCGGCCGTCGCACAAAGTGGAGCTCACGCTCGGCGAAACGGCGCTCATTCCGCGGCAGGGCGGCGGCATCGCGCTCAACTTCGTGAATCCGCTGATGGTGTTTCAGGTCACGCAGAACGACAAATCCGGCGACATCAGCCAGGCCGGCAACGTGAACCTCACCGCGTTCGGGTCGGTGCGCGCCAACCTCGACCGATTCTCGTTGCAGGGCGATCTCCTCATCGATGACATCCAGATCGATGCGCAGGACCGCAAGAATTTTCCCGATCTCTTCGGCTGGAACGTGCGCGGTACGTATGCGCTGCAGTTGCCCGTGCCAACGAACATCGGGCTTCAGTACCGGCGTGTCAGCGCGTTCACCTATCTCGAGTCGTTCTATACCGCGACGTGGCAGCAGTACGATCAACCGGTGGGCTCCGAGTTAGGCCCGGACGCCGACATGGCGCGCGCGTTCGCGGACGTGTGGCCGACCGGCAAGTTTCACGTGTCCGCGGGTATCTCCAAGTGGCGGCGTGGCGACCAACGGATCAACCATCGGCCTCCTCCTCCGCGATTCGGGCACGCCGGTGCACCGTTCCCGTTTGCGAGCGGCGACACGCCCGATGTGCAAAGCGCGTGGATGGGCGACGCCAGCGTGCAGTGGCTCGATCCGATCGTCCCGCTCACGCTCGAGATCCAGGGTGCGCGCGTGACGAACGTGAACAACGTCGCCACGCCGGCCACGACGTACGCGCGCGTGCAGCTCGTGGCGACGTATCGCTTCCGGTATCCGTGAGCTGACGGTGGGGCCGCCTCGTCACACGAGCGGCGCGGGCACGATCGGCGTGCCCTGGTATCTGCCGGCGGTGCTGCTGGCATCGCTGTGCGTGATCGTGGGCGTGATGTGGGACATCTCGTGGCACAGCACTATCGGCCGCGACACGTTCTGGACGCCCGCGCACATGGCGATCTACCTGGGCGGCCTGCTCGCCGGCCTCGCGTGCGGATGGCTCGTGCTCACGACGAGCTTCGGCCCGGCCACGGCGCACGCGGACACCGTCCGCTTCTGGCGCGTGTTCCATGCCCCGTTAGGCGCGTGGGTGTGCATCTGGGGCACGTTCGCGATGCTCACGTCGGCGCCGTTCGACAACTGGTGGCACAACGCGTACGGCCTCGACGTCGAGATTCTGAGCCCGCCGCACACGGTACTCGCGCTGGGCATCGCCGCCATTCAGTTAGGCGCGCTGCTCATGACGCTCTCGTTGCAGAACCGCGCCGGCGGCGAGGACGCGCCGCGCTACAGGCTGCTCTATGCCGTGGCGGCGGGCGTGCTGTTCCTGAACGCGACGATCATGACCACCGAGTATCACCGGCGCGTGCTCATGCACGCGCCCGTGTTCTACGAGGTGGCGTGCCTGGTGTTCCCGTTCTACCTCGTCACGCTCGCGCGCGGGTCGCGGCTAAGATGGCCCACCACCGCGGTGACGGCCGTGTACACGGTGGTCATGTTGGCGATGGTCTGGATCCTCCCGCTGTTTCCGGCCACGCCCCGGTTAGGCCCGATCTACCAGACCGTGACGCACATGGCGCCGCCGGACTTTCCGCTGTTGCTGCTCATACCGGCGGTGGTGCTCGACCTCATCTTTCAGCGAGCGCCGCCGAGCTTCCGCGGATGGCGTCTCGCGGCGGTGCTCGGCGCCGCGTTCCTGGTCGTGTTTTTCGCGGCGCAATGGACGTTCGGCTATTTCTACAATTCGCCGGCGTCCGAGAACTGGTTCTTCGCGTCGGACAACTATTACTACGCGTTGCCGAAAACGGCGTACGCCTACCGGCACGTCTTCCCGCCGGTTCCTGCCGGCCAGCTCGCGCGCGGATTGGTGGTGGCGCTGGTACTGGCCATCGTATCGTCGCGCGTAGGGCTCGCGTGCGGCGACTGGCTGCGGCAGGTGAAGCGGTGAGCGCGCGTATGCGCACGCGCGGGCTGCCTAACGGATTGGCGGCACTCGCCGCGCTCGCGGTGCTGATCGTGGCGGGCGTCGCACACGTGGGCAGTCCCGACGTGTACTATCGCGGCGCCGCCGGACCGTACGAGGTGGGTGTCGTCGTGCGGCCGCCGGGCGTGGTGCCGGCCCAGGTGGATGTGGTCGTCCAGATATTCAACGGCGACGCCACCGCCGTCACCGTGCGGCCGGTGTATTGGGAAACCGGTACCGGCGGCGCTCCACCTGCCGACGTGGCTCGGCCCGTGGCGGGCGCACCCGGCACCTACGCGAGCCGCTTGTGGCTCATGACCGCCGGCTCCTACAGCGTGACCGTGGCGATCACCGGCCCGCGGGGCACCGGCACGGTGAACGTGCCCGTCGTCTCGGCGGCCACGCGCGAGCTGCCGATGTCGCGTGCGTTAGGCGCTGGTTTGCTGGTGCTCGGTGCGTTCCTGGTGTTCGGCTTACTCTCGATTGTTGGCGCGGCGTCGCGCGAGGCCACCCTCGACCCGGGCGTGTCGCTCGACGCGCAACGGCGCAAACGCGCGCGCGTCGCCGTCGGCGCCGCGGCGGCCATCTTCGCCCTCGCGCTGTTAGGCGGCAACGCGTGGTGGAACGCGTCGGCGCGCGACTATCGCAGCATCATCTATGTGCCGCTTGCGAACCGGGCGACCATCGCCGATTCGGCCGGCGAGCACATCCTGCGCTTCGCGATCACCGACAGCCGCTGGATGGGCCGAGAGCAGACGCCGCTCGTGCCGGACCACGGCAAACTCGTTCATCTCTTCCTCGTGCGCACGCCGAACATGGACGCGTTCGCGCACCTGCACCCGGTCACCCGCGATTCGAACGAATTCCACGTCGCTGTGCCGCGGCTGCCTGCAGGCACGTACCGCGTCTACGCCGACATCGTCCACCGGAGCGGATTAGCCGAGACGCTCGTGAACAGGGTCACGTTGCTCGCGGGCAGCGAGGCGCCGTTTGCTCCCACCGATTCCGACGATTCGTGGGCCTCGATGCCCGGCCCGAGCCGAGATGCCACGCATGCGACGCTCGCCGACGGATCGATCATGACGTGGGATCGCGGCGATACCGCGATCGTCGCGAACCAGATCGCGCCGCTGCATTTCACGGTGCGCACGCCGGACGGCCGTCCGGCCGACTTGCAGCCGTACATGGGAATGGCGGCCCACGCGATAGTGACGAGAGATGACGGCAGCGTGTTCGTTCACCTGCACCCCATGGGCACCATCGCTGTTGCCGCGCAATCGCTCTTCGACAGCCAGCAGGCGCGCGACACGTCCCGAGCATCCGGTGCCGGCGCGATGGCGATGACGGCCGCCACGCTTCCCGACACGGTCAGCTTCCCGTACGCCTTCCCGAAGCCGGGCCACTATCGCATGTGGGTCCAAGTGCGCCGCGACGGCCGTGTCCTAACCGGAACGTTCGACGCCACGGTCCGATAGCTCCAACGACTCCGCGCCGATCGAAAGGACACCGTTTGGCCGTGGAACGATCCGGCCCTGTCCTGCTGTGTCCGCGTTTTGTCCGCCTTCTCGCATTGCCCGGCCCCCTCATGCCCGATAAGTTCAAGGGCTGGCGCCATATCGGCCAACAACCGAACTCAACAATACCACATCGTGCGGATCACAGTCGTCGGGACGGGCTATGTCGGTCTCGTTGTAGGCGCGTGTCTGGCGGAAACGGGAAGCGATGTCACCTGCGCCGACATCGATGAGCGCAAGATCAAGGGCCTGAAGCAGAACGTGTTGCCGATCTACGAGCCCGGGCTCGAGGATCTGGTCGAACGGAATCAACAACAGAAACGCCTCACCTTCACCACGGACGTCGGCGCCGCCGTCAAGAGCGCCGAGGTGGTGTTCATCGCCGTCGGCACGCCGCCCGATGAAGACGGCTCGGCAGACCTGCGCCATGTGCTCAGCGTCGCCGACGTCATCGGTCGCAACATGTCGCGCGAGATGGTGATCATCACCAAGTCCACCGTGCCGGTCGGAACCGCGCGCAAAGTGTCCGATGCCGTGGCGAAGAACGCGAAGTTCCCGTTCCACATGTGCAGCAACCCCGAGTTCCTCAAGGAAGGCGCCGCGGTCGAAGATTTCATGCGGCCCGACCGCGTCGTGCTCGGCGTGGACAGCGACTACGCGCGCTCCGTGATGGCCGAGCTCTATGCGCCGTTCGTTAGGACGGGGAAGCCGATTCTGTTCATGGACATCCCGTCGGCCGAGCTCACCAAGTACGCGGCGAACGGCATGTTGGCCACGCGCATCTCGTTCATGAACGAGATCGCGAATCTGTGCGAGAAAGTCGGCGCCAACGTGGACAACGTGCGGAAGGGAATCGGCAGCGATGTTCGTATTGGTCCGTCGTTCCTGTTCCCTGGTCCCGGCTACGGCGGCTCGTGCTTTCCCAAGGACGTGAAGGCGCTGCTCCGCACGGCGAACGAGAACAGGGCGTCGCTCAACGTGCTGGATGCCGTGGAGACGGCGAACGAACGGCAGAAGCACCGGTTGTTCGAGAAGCTCGAGTCGGTAATGCCGGACGGATTGAAGGGCCGCAAGATCGCCGTGTGGGGATTGGCGTTCAAGCCGCAAACGGACGACATGCGCGAGTCGCCCGCGCTCACGCTCATCGAGTCGCTGCTCGAGGCGGGCGCGACGGTCGTGGCGCACGACCCGGTGGCGATGCCGGAGGCGAAGCGCCGGTTAGGCGACCGCATCGGGTACACCGACTCGAACTACGACGCGCTCGACGGCGCCGACGCGCTCGTCGTGGTCACCGACTGGAACCAGTTCCGCCACCCGGACTTCGAGCGCATCAAAACGTCGCTCGCGCGGCCGATCGTGATCGACGGGCGGAACCTCTACCATCCCGAGAAAATGGTGGCGTTAGGCTTCACGTACCGGTCGATCGGTCGCGGCCGCGAATGAGGGTGCTCATCACCGGAGCCGCGGGCTTTCTCGGCTCCCACTTGTGCGACCGCTTTCTGGCCGATGGCCACCACGTGGTGGGCCTCGACAATTTCATCACCGGGCACGCCGACAACATCGCGCACCTCATCGGCCAGCCCAGGTTCGAGTTCGTTCGGCACAACATCTCGACGTATACGTACGTCGCCGGTCCGCTCGACGGCGTGTTGCATTTCGCGTCGCCCGCGAGCCCGATCGACTATCTCGAGCACCCGATCCCCACGCTCAAGGTCGGTGCGTTAGGCACGCACAACGCGCTCGGCCTCGCGCTGCACAAGCGCGCGCGGTTCTTCCTCGCCTCCACGTCGGAAGTGTACGGCGACCCGCTGGTGCACCCGCAGCCGGAAACGTACTGGGGCAACGTCAATCCCGTCGGGCCGCGCGGCGTGTACGACGAAGCCAAGCGCTTCGCCGAGGCAATGACGATGGCCTACCATCGCTACCACAAGCTCGACACCCGCGTCGTCCGGATCTTCAACACGTACGGACCGCGCATGCGGCCGCGCGACGGACGCGTCGTGTCCAACTTCATCGTGCAGGCGCTGGCGGGCGAGCCGATCACGATCTACGGCGACGGATCGCAAACCCGCAGCTTCTGCTACGTGTCGGACGAAGTGGAGGGCATCTATCGCCTCTTCATGAGCGACGACAGCAATCCGATGAACATCGGCAACCCCGTCGAGTACACCGTGCGCCAGTTGGCCGAAGTGGTGCTCGAGCTGACAGGCGCGCACGTGCCGATCGAGATGAAGCCGCTGCCGGTCGATGATCCCAAGGTCCGCCAGCCCGACATCACGCGCGCACGCACCGTGCTCGGCTGGGAGCCCGCGGTCGCGCTGCGCGACGGCGTCGCCCGCACGATCGACTACTTCCGCTCGCTCGGCGCCGAGCGGTTAGGCACGCGTGGCTGAACGGGTGCTGGTCACCGGCGCGGCGGGATTCATCGGCTCGCACGTGGTCGATGCCTTGCTGGCGCGCGGCGATCGCGTGTTAGGCGTCGACAACTTCGACGACTTCTACGACCCGGCGGTGAAGCGGGCCAACGTTGCGGATGCGTGCCGCTCGACGGCGTTCACCATGGTCGATGCCGACGTGCGCGATGCCGCGGCAATAACGCGCGCGATCGAGACCATCAAGCCGGACGTGATCGTCCACCTGGCGGCACGCGCCGGCGTCCGCCCATCGATTGCCGCGCCCGCGGTGTATGCCGACGTCAACGTCCGCGGCACCGCCGTGGTGCTCGAGGCCGCACGCGCTGCAGGGATCCAGCGCGTGGTGTTTGCATCGAGCTCGTCTGTATACGGCAACGCCAGCCGGGTCCCGTTCTCCGAATCCGACGCCGCCATTCAGCCCGTGAGCCCATACGCCGCGACCAAGCGCGCCGCCGAGCTGCTCTGCGAAACCTTCACCGAGCTCGAGCCGCGGCTGCGCATCGTGTCGCTCAGGTTTTTCACGGTGTACGGTCCGCGGCAGCGTCCCGACCTCGCCATACACAAGTTCGCTTCACTCATTTCGAGCGGTCGTCCGATTCCGGTGTACGGAGACGGCTCGTCGTCGCGCGACTACACGTACGTCACGGACACGGTGCAGGGCGTGCTGGCTGCGATCGATCGTACGCGCCGGAGCGACGTGCGCCACGAGCTGTTCAACCTCGGCGAATCGCAGACCACGACCCTCGCGCAGCTCATCGCCCTGCTCGAGGATGCGCTCGGGCGCGAGGCCACCATCGAGCGGTTGCCGCCGCAGCCAGGTGATGTTCTGTGTACGTTTGCCGATATTTCGCGCGCACGCGACACGCTCGGCTATGCGCCCACGGTGCCGATTCAGGATGGCATCCCTCGCTTCGTCGCATGGTTTCGCGACACCGCAGGCCGCGGCGCTGCCGCGCCGCGGTGAACCGTCTCCTCGAATCCGGGTATCACCGCCGTCATGTTTGTGAACGCGCTACGCCGTACACTTCCACTGCTTGCTCTCACGGGACTGGCCGCCTGTCACCGGCACCCGTTCATCCCCGCGAGCTTCCCGTCCAAGGAAGCTCTCTTTCAAGCGTCGCTGCAGCAGCTCAAGCTGCGGCACTGGGGCAACGCGGAGAACGGCTTCGAGAAGCTCACTACCGACTTGCCGGCGCGCGATCCGCTGCTGCCGGCGGCGTTCTACTATTTGGGTGAGGCGCACAGCGGCCAGAGGGAATACATCCTCGCGGCCCAAGCATACTCGCGCGTGCCCGAAAGCTTCCCGGAAGACACGCTGGCCGGTCCCGCGACATTCAAGACCGGCCTCTCGTACGCGAAGCTGTGGCGCAAGCCGTCGCTCGACCCCGACTACGGCCAGACCGCCATCAGCACGCTGCAGAGCTTCATCGCCGCGTATCCGGATTCGCCGCTCAAGCCGCGCGCCCAACAGGAAATCGACCGCCTAACGGAGTGGCTGGCGATCAAGAATTACGACACCGGGATGTTCTACTACCGGCGTAAGGCATACGACCCGGCGATCATCTACTTCAACGACGTCGAGCGGCTGTACCCCACCACGCAGCACGCGAAGCTGGCCTTGATCCAGCTCGTCAAGTCGTACAAGCAGATCAAGTATCCGGAGGAAATCGCGCAGACGTGCGCGACGCTCTACCAGAAGTACCCCGGCGACAAGGATGTGAAGGAGACGTGCGGGCCGCCTCCTGCACCCGCAACGGCGACGCCGAAGCCCTGACGACCGTGCGACTGGGGCTCTTCGGCGGGACGTTCGATCCGCCCCACGTTGGGCATCTCCTTGCCGCGAGCGATGCGTACGAAGCGCTGCACCTCGACCGGGTCGTGTTCATTCCCGCGGCGAGCCAGCCGTTCAAGCAGGACGCGGTGGCGGCATCCACGTCCGAGCGGTTGGCGATGCTGCGTCTGCTCGTGGGCGACGACGCGCGGTTCGAGGTCGATCCGATCGAAATCGACCGGGGCGGGTTATCTTACACGGTTGACACATTGGACGCGTATGCGGCCCGTCATCCGGCGTCGGAGCGATACCTGTTGATCGGCGAAGACCTCGCCGCGCAGGTCGCGACGTGGCACCAGGCGGATCGCATCGCGACCTTGTCGCACGTGGTGGTGCTGGCGCGCGGTCTCGATGCCGACGTTTCGAGCGGACACGCTGGACATGGCACATCGCGGACGGGGCGGGAGCGGCCGGCCATGCCGCTCGAACGTATTGCGACGCGCCGAGTGGATGTGTCGTCGAGCGAAATTCGCGCGCGCGTGCGCGCCGGGTTGTCGCTGCGAGGATTCGTGACTGAAGCAGTCGCCGACTACATTCGGGCGGCGGCGCTGTACCGATAGGGGAACACCCACATGTTGAAGCCATTGCTCACCGCGGTCTTCGGCACGCGTCACGAACGCGAGATGAAGCGCGTTCAGCCGATCGTGGACGAGATCAACGCGGAGTACGAGCGCCTCGAGCAGGTGTCCGATGAGGAGCTGCGCGGCCAGACGGCCAAGCTGCGCGGCATCATCCACGACCGGACGGCGGAGCTCGAGGCCAAAGTGACCGAGCTCAAGGAGCGCAAGAAGCTCACGCCCGACGCGGACGAGCGCACGCAGATCGACGAAGAGCTGAATGGCCCCGACGGCCGCGGCGGCGTCGAGGGCGAGCTGCACGAAGCGCTCAACGAAGTGCTGGATGAAATTCTGCCCGAGGCTTTCGCCACCGTGCGCGAGGCCGCGCGTCGTCTGTTAGGCACAACGGTGATGGTCACCGGCCACGAGATGACGTGGGACATGGTGCACTACGACGTGCAATTGATCGGCGGCGTCGAGCTGCACTTGGGCAAGATCGCGGAAATGGCAACGGGCGAAGGCAAGACACTCGTCGCGACGCTGCCGCTCTATCTCAATGCGCTCGCCGGACGCGGCGCGCATCTCGTGACCGTCAACTCGTACCTCGCCCGCCGCGACTCGCAATGGATGGGGCACGTGTACACGTACCTCGGCATGACGGTCGGATGCATCGACGATACGGAGCCGAACACGCTCGAGCGCCGCGCCGCGTACCTGTGCGACATCACGTACGGCACGAACAACGAGTTCGGCTTCGACTATCTGCGCGACAACATGGTGCACTCGCTCGACCAGCGCGTGCAGCGGCCGCACTGGTACGCGATCGTCGACGAAGTGGACTCGGTGCTCATCGACGAAGCCCGGACGCCGCTCATCATCTCGGGTCCCGTCGGCAACGAGAGCGACGCCGCGTACTTCGAGCACAACGCCGCGGTCGCGCGCCTCGTGCGCGTCCAGACGGAAGACGCCAACCGCCTCGTCGGCGAAGCGGAGCAGGCCCTCGAGGCCGGCGACCGCCAAACGGCGGGCATGCGCATGTACCAGGCTCAGTTAGGCGCGCCCAAGAACAAGCGCCTGCTCAAGCTGCTCGCCGAAGGCGCGGGCAACAAGCAGCTCGTGCAGAAGATGGAGCTGGACCACATCGCCGACAAACGGCAAGCGGCCAGCCGCCAGCTCTTCGGCGACATCGAGGAGCGCTTGCTGTACGTGCTGGACGAGAAGAACCACACCGTGCACCTCACGGATCGCGGCGTGGATTATCTGTCGCCCGACGATCACAACGCGTTCATCCTCCCCGACATCTCGGAGGCGGTGAACCACATCGATCACGATCCGGACCTCACGCCGCAGCAGAAGCTCGAGGCCCGCGCCGAGCTCGATCGCGAGTACGCGCTCAAGAGCGAGAAGCTGAACATCATCCACCAGTTGCTGCGCGCGCACGCGTTATACGAGAAGGACGTGAACTACGTGGTGCAGGACGGACAGGTGTTGATCGTCGACGAGTTCACGGGCCGCACGATGCCGGGTCGCCGGTGGTCGGAAGGCTTGCACCAGGCGGTCGAAGCCAAGGAAGGCGTGCAAGTGAAGGGCGAGACGCAAACGCTCGCCACGATCACGATTCAGAATTACTTCCGCATGTACGAGAAGTTGGCGGGCATGACGGGTACGGCGGAAACGGAAGAGACGGAGTTCCACGAGATCTACAAGTTAGGCGTCTCCGTGGTCCCGACGAACAAGCCGGTGATTCGCGAAGACCGCCACGATCTCATCTACAAGACGCGCCGCGAGAAATACAACGCGATCCTCCATGAGACGGAGCGCCTGCACGACCTCGGCATTCCGGTCCTGATCGGTACGGTGAACGTCGACGTGTCCGAGACGCTGTCGCGCATGTTCCAGCGCGCGGGTCTCACGCACAACGTGCTCAACGCGAAGTACCACCAGCGCGAAGCAGAAATCGTGGCGAACGCGGGCCAGCCGGGCGCGATCACGATCGCGACCAACATGGCCGGCCGCGGCACCGACATCAAACTCGGACCCGGCGTCACGCAGTCCCACAAGTCGACGGTGAAGGACGCCGACGGCAAGGACGTCGAGATCGAAGAGCCGGGTGGCCTGCACATCATTGGATCCGAGCGACACGAGTCGCGGCGCATCGACCGGCAGCTGCGCGGCCGCGCGGGCCGCCAGGGCGATCCGGGCGCGTCGCAGTTCTTCCTCTCGCTCGAGGACGACCTCATGCGCTTGTTCGGATCCGAGCGCATCGCGAAACTGATGGATCGGTTAGGCGCGCAGGAAGGGGAGGTGCTGTCGCACTCGCTCATCACGCGTTCGATCGAGCAGGCACAGAAGCGCGTCGAGATGAACCACTTCCAGTCGCGCAAACGGCTGCTCGATTTCGACGACGTGATGAATCAGCAGCGCGAAGTGATCTACTCGCTGCGGTCGTTCGCGCTCGAGGGCGGGGAAGAGCTCAAGGGCGAAGCGCTCAAGATGGTCGACCGTGCGTTAGACCATCGCGTGGAAACCAATCTCGGATCGGTCGAGAACCCGGAAGATTGGGACTTCCAGCTGCTGCGCCAGGACTTGCTCATGCACTATCTCCTCACCGTCCCGCAATTCGAGGACGGCGCGGAGGGCAGGCCGGATACGGTCGTCGATGCCCAACAGGACGCGCGCGACGCGGGACACGCGGCATTCGATGCGAAGTTCAAGAGCTTGAACGAATTCGGCATGCAGCTGTTGTCGTTCGTGATGCTCAACGTGCTCGACGAAAAGTGGAAGGACCACCTGTACGATCTCGACCAGCTGCGCGCGGCGATTCAGTACCGTGGTTGGGGCCAAACCGATCCGCTCATCGAGTACAAGAAGGAAGCGTACAACATGTTCGTCGACCTGATGAACGATGTGTACAACACCTTCACCGAGCGGTTCCTGCGCGCCCAACTGGTGTTCTCGCCGCCCGAGGCCGCGCCCCCGCCGCCTCGGCCTAACGGAAGCGGACCGGAGGGTGGAGCCGCGCCGGGACGACCCACGCGACGCTACAATGCGTTAGGCATCCTCGAGGACGTGCCCGCCGAGGAGCCGGAGCCCGCGGGGGCGGCCGACGCGGCGCCCGCGGCCGAGTCCGCGCCCGCGCCACGCAAGGCCCCCACGGTTGTCGGCGCAGGACGCGCCCGCACGCTGGGCGACAACAGCAAGCCGGCCAACGTCGATTGGTCGAAAGTGCGGCGCAACGACCCGTGCCCCTGCGGATCGGGTCTCAAGTACAAAAAGTGCCACGGGGCGAACGTGTGAGCGGACAGCGGCGTCGAAGGCGGATTCACGAGCCGCTCGCGCTGACCGCCCGTTCGCAATCGTTGGGTCCGCCTCGCCAAGTTCCGGTGCGGGCCCAACGATCCCGCAAGCCCACATTGCCGACCTCATCCCACCCACGTGCGGAGGTCGTGCATGTCCGAGCAGCCTGGCCCGCAAACCGGCAAAACGTTAAGTATTAGAGAGCTGCCACGCACTGAACGGCCGCGTGAGCGGCTCAAACAGCTCGGCGCGGGCGCACTCAGTGTGAGCGAATTGCTCGCGATCGTACTCGGCACCGGTGCTGGAGGGCGATCGACACTGGCACTCGCGCAGGACATTCTGACACAGGTAAACGGTTCGCTGCGACGGATTGCGGCACAGCCGGTCGCGACGCTCACGGCCGGGCGCGGCATGGGACCTGCCCGCGCAATCGTCATTCATGCTGCGCTGGAGTTGGGTCGCCGCATGGCTGTCGAGGAGCGCGAAGAGAATGCTCCCATGCGCTCGCCGCGAGATGTGTTCAGCGCGTTCGCCGGCCGACTCCAGGACCTGCCGGTCGAAGAATTCCACGTGGCCGTGCTCGATGCGCAGCATCGCCTCGAGCGCGATATCACGGTGACACGCGGGATTTTGAATTCGTCGCTCGTACATCCGCGTGAGGTATTTCGAGAAGCCATCGCCGAACGCGCGGCGGCCATCATACTGGTGCACAACCATCCGAGCGGCGATCCGTCGCCCTCGATCGACGACCGGGTGGTCACGGAGCAGCTCGTGTCGGCAGGCCGGTTGTTGAACATTCCCGTTCACGACCATGTGATCATCGGTCGCGGACGATACGTGAGCTTCGCGGAGACAGGATTGTTGTGACCGCAACTGCACTCAAAGCCGTCATTCCCGGCTGGGACTTGGCCGACGACCCGGCACTCGAGCGCCTCGATACCGATCTGCTCACACGCGCCTATCAGTTCGGCCGCCGTGCGCACGAGGGACAGAAGCGCTCCTCGGGCGACGACTACGTCTCGCACTGCGTCGCGGTCGCCAAGATTCTCGCCGAGTTGCATCTGGACTCCGTCACGGTGGCGAGCGGTCTGATTCACGATGTCGTCGAAGACACCACGGTCACCGTCGATGACATCGAGCGCGAGTTCGGCACCGAGATGGCGCAGATCGTCGACGGCGTCACCAAGATCGGCAACATCTCGTTCCGCTCCACGCAGGAGCGGCAGGTCGAGAACTACCGCAAGCTTTTGCTGTCGATCGCGAAAGACGTCCGCGTCATCCTCATCAAGCTCGCGGACCGGCTCCACAACATGCGCACGCTCGACTATCTCCCCGAGGAGAAGCGGCGGCGCATCGCGCAGGAGACGATGGACCTGTACGCGCCGATGGCTCACCGCTTCGGTATGGCGCGGGTGCGGTGGGAGCTCGAGGACCTGTCGTTCAAGCACCTCGAGGCGGTCGAGTACAAAAAGCTGGCGAAGCTCGTGGCGCAGAAGCGCGGCGAGCGCGAGAAACTCATCGCGCAGTTCGCCGAACCCCTCGAGCGCGAGCTGACGCGCGCGGGCATCGCGTCGGTCGACGTCGTTGGGCGGCCGAAGCACCTGTGGTCCATCTACAAGAAGATGAAGCAACGCGAGAAGCCGTACGAGGAGATCTACGACCTCATGGCCGTCCGCGTGCTCGTCGACAGTGTGCCCGACTGCTACCATGCGTTAGGCATCATCCACGAAGCGTGGACGCCGCTGCAGGAGCGGATCAAAGACTACATCGCGCAGCCCAAGTCCAACGGCTATCAGTCGCTGCACACCACGGTCTTCGGACCGGGCCGGCAGCTGTACGAGGTACAGATCCGCACGCGCGAGATGCATCAGACGGCGGAATACGGTATCGCCGCGCACTGGGTCTACAAGGAGAGCGCCGAAGGCCCGCGCCGCACGGACAAGTTCGACGAGCGTCTCGCCTGGTTCCGCCAGATTCTCGAGGCGCAGCTCGACGCCAAGACGCCCGACGAATTCCTGGAGCTGCTCAAGCTCGACCTGTATCAGGACGAAATTTTCGTATTCACGCCCACGGGCGACGTGATCCAGCTCCCGAAGAACGCGACGCCGCTCGACTTCGCGTTCGCCGTCCACACGGAAGTCGGACTGCACTGCCAGGGCGCGCGCGTGAACGGACGCATCGCGCCGCTCTCGCGGCAGCTGCGCAACTCGGACACGGTCGAAATTCTCACCGCGCCCAGCGCGAGGCCGAGTCGCGACTGGCTCTCGCACGTGCGCACGGGGCGCGCTCGGCACAAAATCCGGCAGTGGATCAAGCAGGAAGAGCAGAACACGTCGGCGAAAGTCGGACGCGAAATGCTCGACCGCGAAGTGCGCCGCCGGCACCTCGCCCGCCCCGACGACGATGCCCTGACGCGCGCGGCCAAGTCGCTTGGCCTAACGGACAGCCGGCACCTCATCGCATCGTTAGGCCAGGGCGACGTGCACGTGCTGCAGGCGCTCAAGGCCATCTATCCGGGCGTCGACGCGTTGCAGGACGGCGCGAGCCCGTCCAAATCGAGCGCGTTCGAGCGCCTGGTGGACCGGATGCGCGGCGCGTCCAAGGGCGTGCGCATCCAGGGCGTGGACGGGCTCATGGTGCGCTACTCCCAGTGCTGCCAGCCGGTGCCCGGCGATCCGGTGGTCGGCTACGTGACGCGCGGACGCGGCGTGAGCATCCACCGCACGGACTGCCCGAACGTACTCTTGCTGTCCCACGAGCCCGAGCGCCGCCTCGACATCGACTGGCAGGAGATGGATGGCGAGCTCTTCCTCGTGCGCCTGGCGCTCGAGGCCTCCGACCGCCGCGGCCTCTACGCCGACGTGGCCGAAGCGGTCACGAATACCGGCACGAACATCAAGAGCATGGAGCTCCGCAGCGGGGACGGCGGCGGGGTATCGGGCTCGGTGCTGGTCGAGGTGGAGAACCTCACGCACCTGCAGAAGATCATTCGCGCCGTGAGACGGGTGAAGGGCGTCACGGATGTCACGCGCCGAGAGCGGGTGGCTCAGGAGTAGGGAAGCGCTACGCTGGCGCTCGCGCTTCCCCATACCGAACAAATCCCGTCCGGGCCACTATATTACCTCATGGCCGACTTCTCTCTCACAGCTCCCTTCGCCCCCGCCGGCGATCAGCCGCGTGCGATCGCGGAGCTGTCGGCCGGTCTCGCGCGCAACGACCGCTTCCAGACGCTCTTGGGCGTCACCGGGTCCGGCAAGACGATGACCATCGCCAATGTCATCATGGCGCACGGCCGGCCGACGCTCGTGCTGTCGCACAACAAGACGCTCGCCGCCCAACTGTACGGTGAGCTCAAGAGCTTTTTCCCGAACAACGCAGTCGAGTACTTCATCTCGTACTACGATTACTACCAACCCGAAGCGTACGTCCCGTCCACCGACACCTATATCGAGAAGGACGCGTCGATCAACGAGGACATCGACCGCTTGCGCCTGCGCGCCACCTCGAGCCTCATGGAGCGCGACGACGTCATCATCGTCGGCACGGTCTCGGCGATCTACGGGTTAGGCGACCCGGTGGAGTACCGCGAGCGGATGGTGCAGATCAAGCGCGGCGAAGTGCGCGGACGCGATGACATCCTGCGTGCGCTAGTCGGCATTCAATACTCGCGCAACGACGTCGCGTTCGAGCGCGGCACCTTCCGCGTGCGGGGCGACACGGTCGAGATCTTCCCGGCCTACGAGGAGCAGGGCGTTCGGGTCGAGATGTGGGGCGACGAAGTCGAGCGCATCTCGAAGATCGACATCGTCACCGGCCGCACCATCGCGGAGCTCGACAAAACGGCGATCTATCCGGCCAAGCACTTCGTCACGTCGCGCGCGACCCTCGAGCGCGCCCTCGGTCTCATTCGCGGCGAGCTCGTGGAACGCCTCGCGATCCTGCGCGAGGCGGGCAAGCTGCTCGAGGCCCAGCGACTCGAGTCGCGCACCAATTTCGATATCGAGATGCTGATGGAGATCGGGACGTGCGCGGGGATCGAGAACTATTCGCGCCACATCTCGGGACGCGCGGAGGGCGAACGGCCGGCGTGTCTCTTCGACTATTTCCCCGAGGACTTCCTCGTGGTGGTCGACGAGTCGCACGTCACGCTGCCGCAGATCGGCGGGATGTTCAACGGCGACCGCGCCCGCAAACTGACGCTGGTCGACTACGGATTCCGTTTGCCGAGTGCGCTCGACAACCGGCCGCTCATGTTCGACGAATTCCTGTCGCTCACGCCGCGCGCGATCTTCGTGTCGGCCACGCCGGGCGACCTCGAGCTCCAGCTGTCGGAAGGCGTCGTGGTCGAGCAGATCATTCGCCCAACTGGGTTAGTCGACCCCGAGATCCAGGTGCGGCCGGTGCGCGGCCAGGTGGACGACCTGCTGCACGAGATCCGGCTGCGCGAGCAGCGCGGCGAGCGCGTGCTCGTCACGACGCTCACCAAGCGCATGGCCGAAGACCTCACGGACTACCTGCAGCAGATGGGCGTGCGCGTGCGGTACATGCACTCGGACATCGATGCCATCGAGCGCATGGAGATCGTGCGCGGCCTCCGGTTAGGCGACTTCGACGTCCTCGTCGGCATCAACCTGCTGCGCGAGGGACTCGATCTCCCCGAAGTATCGTTGGTCGCGATCCTCGACGCCGACCAGGAAGGCTTTCTCCGCAGCGATCGCTCGCTCATCCAGACCGTTGGCCGCGCGGCGCGCAACGTCGCGGGGACGGCGATCTTCTACGCCGACCGCATGACGGGCTCGATGCAGCGGTGCATCGAGGAGACCCGTCGCCGTCGCGAGCTGCAGGTGGCCCACAACGAGGAGCACGGCATCACGCCCCGCAGCGTCGTCAAGAGCACCGAACAGGTGCGCTTCATCACGCGCGTCGCCGACGCCCGCGGCGAGCGCGAGACGCAACGCCGCGTGGCCGAGCGCGTGTCGACGTACGAGAAGGAGATGGATGCGGCTGCGCTCCTGACGATGCTCGAGCAGCAGATGAAGGAGGCCGCGAGCGAGCTCGACTTCGAGGCGGCGGCGGCGTTGCGCGATCAGATCTTCGAGCTGCGCGCCAAGATGGACGGCAACGTGACGCGACGCGCCGGGGGACTCGACCGCCTGCGGGCGGCACGGTGACCACGCCGCCGCACCACCACGTGGTGCCCGAGCTCGCGGCGCGCGGGCGCATCGCCCTCACGCGCGACGAGCTCATTGCGTGGGGCAAGGACTTCGGCGCTTCGGCGCGTCCGCCGATCGTCGTCGCGATCTCGGGCGAGCTCGGCTCGGGCAAGACCACGCTCGTGCAAGCGATCTGCGCGGGCGCAGGCGTGCGCGAGCCGGTCACGAGTCCGACGTTCGCGCTCGTCCACCGGTACGCGGGCACGTCCGTCACGATCTACCACATCGATCTCTATCGGTTAGGCACCCCGGCGGAGCTCACCAACATCGGATGGGACGAGATCGTGACGGCGCACGCGATCGTACTCGTGGAGTGGCCGGAGCGCGCGGGCAGCCGGCTGCCGCCGGACGTCGTGCCGATCGATCTCGAGTACGACGCGAGTGATCCCGATCGCCGCTTGCTGCTTGCCGGGTGACCTCGCTGTTGACGCTGGCGCTGGACGCCTCGACTTACTCCGGTACCGTCGCGCTGTTGTGCGGCGCCGACCAGCTTGCCGCGTGCGAGGTGCCCATGCGAAATCCGGGACGCGAGACGCTGCTGCCGGCCGTCGCCGACGTAGTGCAGCGATCCGGTAGGCCGATCGGCGATGTGGCGCGCATCGTGTGTGGCAGCGGGCCCGGCAGCTTCACCGGCCTGCGCATTGCGGCATCGATCGCCAAGGGACTCGCGCTCGGCGCACGCGCACGCGAGGGCGAGCGGATTCCGTTCTATGGCGTGTCGTCGCTCCTGCTCATCGTCGCGGGGAATGAGCTTGCGCGGCGCCCGGGACGATACGTGGCGATGCTCGACGCGCTGCGCGGCGAGGTGTTCACCGCGGTGTTCGACGTGAGCGAGCAACTCGAGATCGTCGAGATCGAACCAACGTCCGTCCAATCGCGCGATCATATCAACGCCTATGCGGCACGATTCGGCGCCCGCCTCGTTGGACCTGATCAGCCAGAGCACCTCGCGCCGCACGCGCGCGGCGTCGCGCGCTTGCACGCGATGCTCGACAACACCGTGCCCGCCGATCTCGAGAGCTGGGAGCCTAACTATGGCCGCGCGGCGGAAGCACAGGTGCGTTGGGAGAAAGCGCACGGCAGACCGTTGAGAAGCCGGTGACCACATGCAGCCGACCGTTCGACTTCCTCCGCTCCCGCACCGCGACACGGGCGATGGCATTCGCATTCGCTCCGCGACGGCGTCCGACATCGATCGCGTGCTGCAGCTCGAGACCGAAGCGTTCAGCGATGCGTGGACGCGCTCCTCGTTCGTGCAACTGTTGGGCGACACGCGGTCGTTGTTCGCCGTCGCGTGCGGAGACGACGGCCTGGTTCACGGTTACGTCGTGGCATGGTACGTCGCGGACGAGGGCGAGATCGCGAACCTGGCCGTCGCGTCGACTTCGAGGCGCCGCGGCATCGGCGGCATGTTGCTGGACACGGCGCTCGATGCGGCACGCGCTCGCAACGCGGCATCGGTGTACCTCGAGGTGCGCGACTCGAACGAGAGCGCGCAAGCGTTGTACGCGTCGCGCGGATTCGAGCCGGTCATGCGCCGGCGGCGCTACTATCGATCTCCCACGGAAGACGCGCTCGTGCTCAAACTCGATTTGCGAGCATCGCGGGACGCGTGAGCCGCGATGTTTTGTACCTGTTCGCGTTCGTTTGCTGGCGGCCCGATCGCTGCCTGTCTATACTGTCGTCCGCGAGTGATCTCGCCATCTGCCAGGAGGCATTGTGAGTCGAAGCTTGAACAAAGTCACGTTGATCGGAAACCTCGGCGCCGACCCCGAGGTGCGTTCCACGTCGGGCGGAAACCGCATGGCAACGTTTTCGCTCGCCACCAGCCGCACCTGGAACAGCCCTTCTGGCGAGCGGCAAGAGAAAACCGAGTGGCACCGCTGCGTCGTGTGGAATTCCAAGGTGAGTACATTGGCGGACATCGTCGAGCGCTATCTCAAGAAGGGCGACAAAGTGTACGTCGAAGGGCGCATCGAATACCGGCAATGGCAGGACAAAGAGAACCAGACGCGCTACATGACCGAGATCAATGTGCGCGAATTGATCATGCTCTCGGGTCGCGCCGGCGCCGGTGCCGACGGGATGGATGGCGAGGCGCCGGCTCGCAGTCGCGCCTCGTCAGGGTCGCGCGGCGCAGTTGGTTCATCGGCGAGCTCAGGCAGCGGCGGTGGCGCGAGCGGAGAATTCGAGGACTTCAAGGGCTCGCTCGAAGAGGAAGACGACGATCTTCCATTCTGACCGAGTGCAGTCGGTCAGACGTGACTCGGACGTGTCCGGCGCGTCTCACTAGCGAGGAGCCGGGCGCGCCAAACACGCCCGGACTTCCTCATCGCTCCCGCTGGTTCCCGCACCGATCATGAGGCGTACATGCGTCCGTTCACGCACTCCGCAGCTCATGGGCAGTCGGCCATGCGCCCGAACAGTCGTGCTGGCTGGTTAGTCGCGCTGCTGGCTGTAGCGGCCGTATCGACGGCGCTCTCCGCCCAACAAGATTCAACATCGCAGCCGGCGCCTGCGCCCGCTCCGCAAGCGCCGGTTCCAGCGGACACCACGCAGTCCGCGCCCCAGACCGCTGACACCACGCATGTGCCGGCTGCCGCGATGACACCGGCGCCGACCGATAGCACGCAGGCCGCACCGTCCGACTCTGCTCAGGCCAGCGGTCAGAGCCACACGGTCAAGAAGGGCGACACACTCTGGGATCTCTCGCAGACGTATCTGAACGATCCCTTCCTGTGGCCCGAGATCTACCGCATCAACACCACCATCGTCCGCGACCCGCACTGGATTTATCCGGGACAGATACTGCGCATCCCCGGCGGCGGAGTGCAGAACGTTGCGGCCGATCAGATGGAGCCGCGCTTCGAGCCCGAAGCAGTGCCCATGCGCTCCGGCGGCCCAACGGTATTCCGCGAAGACATCACCAAGCGGCTCTCCGGTGGCAATCACCTCGAGCCTACGTCGCTCGAGTATGCGCACACGCCGGTTCGCGTCGGTGAATTCTACGCCGCGCCGTGGTTAGACGCGGTCGGCGGACCAAAGGGGCAGGGCAAGCTGGTCGCTACCGCGGAGATTCCCGGCATCGCGAAAACGTTGGCCGTGGCCGAACGACTTGGTCCCGAGACGCGCGCGTACATCACGCTGCCCGCCGGCATTGTCGCGGCCAAGGGCGATCGCCTCCTCGTGTTCAATCGCGGCAAGGTGTTGATGGACGGCGGAGAGGTGATGCAGCCCACCGCGATCGTGCAGGTCGAAGCCACTGACAACGGCGGCGAAGCGACCACGGTGCGCATCATTCAGCAGTACGACGAAGTGTTGATTGGTCAGAGCGTGATGCCGCTCGATCGATTCAACATGTCCACCGATGCGCACGCTGCACCGCTCGCGTTGGGACCGCAGAGTCACGTGATCTATGTTCCGTCACGCGCGGTTCTGCCATCCATCGGCAGCTACATCATTCTCGACGCGACCACCAAAGATGGCGTGAAGCTCGGCGACCAGTTCACGCTGTACCGTCCGCGCGAGAAAGCGCCGGTCCCCGGTACCACCGATCAGGTGACGCTGCCCGAGGAACCGATCGCGCTAGCGCAGGTCGTCAAGGTGACGGACCACGGAACGACGGCGATCATTCTCGACCAGCGTCACCCGTCCATCAAGGAAGGCACGGCCGCACGTCTCACGGCGCGCATGCCGTGATCTCCGGCCGCGCCGTGCACGAGCACGGCACGCTCGCTCGATGATGGAGACGGGGAAGGCGCACACGCGCGCCTTCCCCGTCTCCATTTTTTGCGGGGGAAAGTTGGGAGGCCCATGTACGGATCTGCCTGATCCTCAGTAGATTACGGACCGACATGATCGCTCTCGCGCATGCCGTCGCCATAGTGTTGTATCTCGCTGCTGCGGGATTGGCGGCCATTCCGTTCGCGCGTCCCATTCGAGCCCCGGTACGCAGTGTCGTCTGGGTTCTAGCGGCCGGCATCGTCATTCACTCGGTCGCGCTCGTCCAGTTCGTGCGCATCCACGACGAGCCGCCGCTCACGGGGCTTGGCCCCGCCATGTCGTTCGCGGCGCTGTTGGTCGCGATCATTCTGCTCGTCGTCGAAGCACTCGCACGCGAAGTGAGCCTCACGCTGTTTGCGGCGCCGCTCGCCGCGCTGCTCACGGGCTTTGCCTCGCTCGCCGGCATGGTTCCGGGCCCGGAGGCCAATGGCATGCGCGGCGTGTGGCTCACGTCGCACATCGCACTCAGCTTCCTCGGCATCGCGGCATTCGCGACGGCGGCGGGCGCGGGTGTGATGTACCTGGTCGAGCGACGCGAGCTCAAGTCGCGCCGCTTCGGCGCGATCTTCCGGTTTTTCCCCCCGCTCGAGACGCTCGACCGCGTCAATCACGTGGCCGTCGTCGCGGGATGGCTCGCGCTCACCGTCGGCATCGGCCTCGCGTCGAGCTATGCGCTCGAGTATCGCACGGGACACGCGATCAAAATGGTATGGGCGTACAGCGCGTGGCTCGCCGTCACGACGCTGACCATCGGACGGGTTGTGCGCGGCTGGTGCGCGCACCGCGCGGCGATGCTGACCAACGTGCTCTTCGCCGGCGTGGTCGTGCTCTACATTGCGTTCCGCGTGATCGACCCGCTCAAGGGGCGCTTCCTGTGAGCGCGTATCCGATCGCCCTCGACGGCGCGCGGGTGGACGCGGTGATCGTCGGCGGCGGCAGCGTGGCCGAGCGAAAGGCGAGGGCGCTACTCGAATCGGGAGCGCGGGTGCGCATCGTGGCGTCGTCGCCGAGCGCGGGAGTCCGCGCGCTGGCCGGCGAGCGGTGCACGATCGAGGGGCGCGCGTTCGCGCCGTCCGACCTCTCGCCTAACGGTGTACGGGGACGCACGACGCTCGTCATCGCCGCCACCGACCGCCCCGACGTGAATGCCCGCGTCGTGGACGCGGCGCGTGCGTTCGGCGTGCTCGTGAACGTGGCAACCGATCCCGGCGCCGGGACCTTCATCACGCTCGCCACGCACCGCGCGGGCGACCTGGTCGTCGCGGTGACGGCGGGCGGCGTGCCCGGCGTTGCGGCGCGCGTGCGCGACGCGATCGGCTCGCGATTCGACGGGCGGTACGCCACGGCCGTGTCGGCGCTTGCGCGGCTCCGCCGGCGGCTGCTCGACGCGGGCTCGCGCGACGAATGGCGCAAAGCGTCCGCGTCGCTCGTGAGCGAATCGTTCTGCGAAACCGTCGAGAGCGGCACATTCACGCAGGAGATGGCCGCGTGGCGCTGATCGTCGTCGGGCTGAGCCACCAGACTGCGCCGATCGAGGTGCGCGAGCAGGTGGCGATCGGCGCGCACGAGACGCCGCGTGTGCTCGAAGAGCTCGCACAGGCGACGTCGGCCTCGGAGCTGGCGCTGCTCTCGACGTGCAACCGCACGGAAGTCTACGTCGTGGAGGGCGACGCGGCCGCCGCGCCGGGCATCTGGGCGCACTTGTCGCGCCGGTTAGGCGGAGACGCCGACGCCGCCGCGTACGGCTACGTCCGGCGCGATCGCGAGGCGGCGGCGCACCTGTATCGCGTGGCGTCCGGCCTCGATTCCATGATTCTCGGCGAGGCGCAGATTCACGGGCAGGTGCGCGACGCGTGGGAGGCCAGCCGCAGCACCTCGCGCGCGATTCTCAACCGGCTGTTCCAGTCGTCGCTGCTCGTCGCGTCGCGCGTGCGCACGGAGACCGCCGTTGGGCGGGGCGCCGCATCGGTGAGCTCGGCCGCGGTGCAGCTGGCCAAGAAAATCTTCGGTTCGCTCACGGGCCGCCGCGCGATGGTGTTAGGCGCGGGCGACATGGCGGACCTCGCGCTCGAGTGCCTCGTGAGCGAGGGTGTTCGCACGGCGGTCGTCGCGAACCGCACGCACGAGCGCGCGGTGGCGCTCGCCCAACGGCACGGCGCCGAGGCGCTCCGCTACGAGGACTGTTGGGCGAGGCTCGCCGACGTCGACGTCCTCTTGTGCTCCACCGCGTCGCCGCACGCGATCGTCGCGCGCGCGCAGGTGGAACCGGCGATGCACCAACGCGGCGACCGTCCGCTGTGCATTCTCGACATCGCGCTGCCGCGCGACGTCGCGCCCGATGTCGGCACGCTCGACAACGTGTTCCTCTACGACCTCGACGATCTGCGCTCCGTGGTCGCGACGAACCTGGAGCGCCGTCACCAGGAATTGCCCAGCGCCGAATCGGTGATTGCCGAAGAAGTGGAGCTCTACTGGCAGTGGGTGGCCGGCTTGGCTGCGGTCCCGGTGCTGCGCACATTCCGCTCGCAGATGAACCACGTGCGCGAGGACGAGCTCGCGCGCACCATGAAAAAGCTGGCGCACCTTGCGCCCGATGACCGCGCGGCGGTCGACCTTTTTTCCCGAGCCCTGATGAACAAATTTCTGCACGAGCCGAGCGTGCGACTGCGCGCGGCGTCGGCGAATGGACACGGTCTGGCGATCGTGGATGCGCTCCGCTACCTGTTTGCCCTCGAGCGCGCGGATGACGACGCGCCGCCGGACGATGTGCCTAACGCAGAGAACCGCTGATGGGGAGGCGCGTCCTCATCACAGGCGGCGCGGGGTTCATCGGATCCCACGTCGCGCAAGCGTTCGTGGCCGCCGGCGATGACGTCACCGTTCTCGACAATCTGTCGACAGGGAAGCGCGATCAGGTTCCGCGCGAGGCCGCGTTCCACCACGTCGACATCACGTCGCCCGATGCCGCGCGTCTCGTGCGCGACGGCCGCTTCGATGTCATCTGCCACCTCGCCGCGCAGATCGATGTGCGGAAGAGCGTGGCCGACCCCGCGGCAGATGCCCAACTGAACATCGGGGGCTCGCTCAATCTGCTCGAGGCGGTGCGCGCATCGGGCAACGGCACGCGCCCGCACACGCGCTTCGTGTTCTCGTCCACGGGCGGCGCGGTGTACGGCGACCTCGTGGAACCGCCCACGTCCGAGACCTCGCCCAAGGATCCGCAATCGCCCTACGGCACCGCGAAACTGAGCGTCGAGTATTACATGGGCTATTTTGCGCGCGTGCATGGATTGGACACGGTGGCGCTGCGCTACTCCAACGTCTATGGGCCGCGGCAAGACCCGCACGGTGAGGCGGGGGTGGTCGCCATATTCTGCGATCGCCTGATAGACGGCGTGCCCCTCACGATCTTCGGCGACGGCAAACAAACGCGCGACTATGTCTACGCCGGCGACGTCGCACGCGCGAACGTGCTCGCCGCATCGGCGACGCTGCCTCCCGTGTCGTCGCTCGACAGCCGCGCGTTCAACATCGGCACCGCGATCGAGACGGATGTGGTGGAATTGGCGGCGACGCTCAAGACGTTGTCGGGCGGATCGAGCCCGGTGCAGCACGCGCCGGCGCGTCCGGGCGAGCAGCTGCGCTCGGCGATCGCGTTCGACAAGGCGGCGCGCATCCTCGGCTGGCGGCCCGCCGTCGCGTTAGGCGACGGGCTTCGACAAACCTACGATTGGTTCAAGCAACGACGCGCGGAGGCACGCTCGTGATGGGTCCTGTTCCCCTGGTCGCACAGATCGGCGGCGCCATTCCCACGGCGCCCATCGACATGATCACGCACGCGTCGCTCGTGACGCAAATCGTGTTGGGCGTGCTCGTGGTCCTGTCGCTCGTGAGTTGGGCGATCATGCTCGCCAAATGGTGGGAGTTCCGCCGCACCGATCGCGTGGGGCGGTCGTTCACGCGCGAGTTCGCGCGCGCGCCGGCGCTCGACACCGCCACGGGCATCGTGCGCCGCAGCCCCGCGAGCCCGTTCACGCGCGTGTTCTCGCGCGCCGTCAACTTCTTCGCCGAGATGAAGCCCGGCGCACTCCGCGACGCGACGAGCTCGCCGCTCTCCGGCTCGCAGGTCGAAGCGCTGCGCCTCGTGCTCGACTCCGAGACCTCGGAGGAGCGCGACCGCCTGTCGCACTTCATCCCGTGGCTGGCGACGATCGGCTCCGTCAGCCCGCTCATCGGACTCTTCGGCACTGTGTTAGGCGTGATCGACGCGTTCATGGGCATCGCCACCAAGGGGTCGGGCAACTTGAGCGCGGTCGCGCCGGGCGTCGCCGAAGCGCTCACGGCAACCGCAGCCGCGCTGGCCGTCGCCATTCCCGCGGTGTTCGGGTACAACATCTTTGCCGCGCGGTTGAACCGGTTGGAGAACGAGCTCGAGGGCTTCGGCACGGAGATCATCGCCATGATGGTGCGCGAGGGCCGGATCTAGATGTCGCGCCGCACGCGCGGGAAGGGCCTTGCGCTCAACGCCGACATCAATGTCGTGAGCCTCATTGACGTGATGATGCTCCTCATGGTGATCTTCATGATCACCGCGCCCATGATGCAGGGCGGCGTCGACATCGCGCTGCCCGTCGCGGAAGCGCGGCCCCTCGAGGCGCGCTCGAGTCTCGTCGTGTCGATCGACCACTCGGGCCAGATCTACGTCGATGAGGACAAATTCACGTACGCCGAGTTCCGCTCGACGTTCAAAGCGCTGGCGTCGCGCCGCGGACGCAACGGCATCTATCTGCGCGCCGATCGCGGGGTGCCGTACGGCACGGTGGTGCAGGTCCTGGCCGTGATGCGCGGCGCCGGCGTGGGCGATGTCGGACTCGTCGCCCAACCCGAGGACATCACGAAGTGAGCGTCGCCGCGCGCAGCGACACCAAGGGCGCCCGACTCGGCGGTCCGTTAGGCATGTCGCTCGTGCTGCACGCCGCGGTGGTGGCGGCGTTCATCCTCATCCATCCCACGGCGTCGCCCGTCCTGCCGCCCATGTACCGCGTCGACATCGTCGCCGCGCCGCCCGGGCCGCGCGCCGCGGGCGTCGTCACGCCCACGCCGCCCAGCACGGTGCCCACGGAGAAAGCGCCGCCCGTGCCTAAACGAGCGGAGCAGATCCAGAAGGCCATGCCGATGCCGGCCAAGACCAAGGCGCCGCCGCCGCGCAAGAAAACGCCGCCCGCGACGCCGACACCCGACGTGACGCCCGCCAAGCCGACCACGCCCGCGCCGAAAGCCGGCGGCGGTCCCGAGGGCGGGCGCGGAACCGACGTCGCCAGCGTGCATACGGAAGGCGTCGACTTTCCATTCCCCGCCTATCTCGAAAACATTGTGCGCCAGATCGCACTGCGCTTCCACCCGCCCGGGAACACCAACAACACGTCCGAGGTAATGTTCCTCATTCGCCGCGACGGATCGGTATCCGATTTCCGATTCGTGACGCGCTCGGGGAATTTCGCCTTCGACCTCGAGTGCCAGGGCGCGGTCGATCAGGCGGCGCAGGTGAAAGCGTTCGGTCCGCTCCCATCCGGCTTCGCCGACGACGTGCTGCCGGTCATCTTCAGCTTCGATCCACGGGTGCTCCACTAGATGCAGCTGACGCAGCGACTGATCACGTGCGCCGCCCTCGCGGCGTGCCTCGCCGTTCCCGCGCGCGCTCGTGCGCAGCAACCGGACACGACGCGCGGGGTGCGCATCGGCCTCACGTACCAACCGGGTACCAAACCGGGTGTGGTCGTGTTTCCCGTGAGCGGACCGGGAGGCGATTCGCTCCAGGCGATCGTGCAGCGCGATTTCGATTACGGCGATCGGATCGAGGTCATTGGTGGAGACGCGATCCAACAGACCGCGAAGCAGCAAGCCGCGAAGAACGCGATCGACTTCACGGTGTGGAAGTCGCTGAGTGCGGCGGCGGTGGTGCAGATCTCGGTGATGGGGAGCACCGCCCACGTGAACGTGTACGATGTGGCAGCGAAGAAGGTGGCTGCCTCGCACGACGTACAGATATCCGGCTCGCCGGTGGCCGAGGACTGGCGCATGAGCGTGCACGCGATGGCCGACCAGATCGAGCAGTGGATTACGGGCGTCCACGGCATCGCGGCGACGCGCATCCTGTACGTGCGCGGCAATCGTATTTACGTTATAGACTCCGACGGGTACGGCGAGCATCCCGTGAGCGAGCCGGGAACGGTCCTGGCTCCGGCTTGGTCGCCCGACGGACGCACCATCGCGTACAGCGAATTGGTGAAGGGCGGTTGGAACGTCGTCATTCGCGACCTCGCGACGGGACGCGAGCACAGCGTGACGGCGACGCCCGGCGGGCTGAACATCACGCCGGCGTTCTCGCCCGACGGGCAATCGCTGTGCTACGCGCACGGCGAGGAAAACGGGACCGATCTCTACATGGTGAGCGCGTCGGGCACTGGTGCGGCGCGGCGCGTCACGGTTGGGCGGGGGACGGACAACGTGTCGCCGACGTTCAGCCCGAATGGCGCGCGGCTGGCGTTCACGTCGGGGCGCGCCGGACATCCCGAGGTGTACACGTCCGATGCGGACGGGTCTAACGTAGCATTGTTGACGCCGTTCAACTTCGGCGATCAGAACTATCGCAGCAATCCCGATTGGTCTCCCGACGGCCGGCTGATCGCCTTCCAGTCGCAGTTGGACGGGCGCTTTCAGATCATGACGATCACGTTGCGGGACCAGACGGTGAAGCAGTTGACGAGCGAGGGGATCAACGAGGATCCCACGTGGGCGCCGGACGGGCGCCATCTCGCGTTCACGTCGTCGCGCACCGGCGTGAAAGAGATATTTGTACTCGACGCCGAGTCCGGGCGCGCGCGACAATTGACACACGATCCGGGCGCGCGGCTCGCCGCCTGGTCGCACTCGACGAGCGCACCGTAGTTCGTTCGCTCTGCTGGACCACATCTCACCGGGGGAATGCTCATGACTGGTAAGACCCGCCTCCTGCCGTTCCTGCTGCTCGCCGTGTCAGCGGCGGTGGCCTGCTCGAAGAAGCCACCTGCAACCACGCCGACGCCGGCTGGTCCCAACCAGGACAGCATCAACGCGGAGAACGCGCGCCGCGATTCGATTGCACGAGCGGAGGCGGCGCGTCGCGACTCGCTCGCGCGGGCGCAAGCGGATGCGGAAAAGATGCGGAACGCGCGCGATGCGGCCACGAAGGCGCTCACGCAGGTGATCTACTTCGACTTCGACAGCGACGCGCTCAAGGATGACGCGCGCTCCTCGCTCGATGCGAAGATCACGATCCTGAACGCCAGTCCCGATGTCAAACTGAAGGTCGCCGGGAATACCGACGAGCGCGGCTCCGATGAATACAATCTTGCGTTAGGCCAACGCCGCGCGGCCGCCGCGAAGCGGTATCTCACCGACCACGGCATCTCGGGCGACCGGATCGACATCATCAGCTACGGCGAAGAGCGGCCGGTCGCGACCGGGCACGACGAGTCGTCGTGGTCGCAGAATCGCCGCGACGAGTTCGAGATCACGGCCGGCGCCGACCAGATCAAGGGAGCCCCATGAAGACCGTCCTCCGGCGTCTCGCTCCGGTCGCGCTCGTGGCGACCGGGGCGTGCTTCGCCACCAGCAACGACGTGAAGCTGCTGCAGCTCCAGATCGACTCCCTGCGCATGTCCAACGTGCGCGCCGACTCGGTGCGCTCCGCCCAACTGGGCCAGGTAGTGGCGACGCTCGGCCTGGTGCGGGATTCGTTAGGCATGGTGAGCGGGCACGTCGTCAAGATGCAGGGCGACATGCGGGGCGACCTGCACGACGTGAACGAGCAGCTGCTGCAGATCCAGCAGCTCACGGGGCAGAGCCAGAACCGTCTGCAGGAGCTCCGCGCCTCGATCGAGCAGCGCAACCAGGACATGGGCGAGGGCGCTGCGCCGCCGCAGACCACGGCGGGCGCCAAGGGCGCGACCGCGCCGGCAACCACATCGCCCGCGCCGGGCGCGCCGGGGTCCAACGAGCCCGGCCCCAACCAGCTCTATCAGTTAGGCATGGAGCAGCTCCAGCGCGGCAGCCCGGCCACGGCCGTCCAGGCCTTCCAGAAGCTGCTGCAGGATTACCCCACGGCCGACATCTCGCCCGAAGCGCAGTTCTATCTGGGCGAGGCGTATCGTGCGCAGGGCAACGGGGCGGCCGCGGACAGCGCGTACGCCATGGTCATCCAGAAGTACCCGAAGTCGCCGCACGCGCCGACGGCATTGTACAAGCGCGCGCTCTATCTCGAGCAGCAAGGCAACGCGACGGCCGCGCGGGCGCTTCTCAACCAGCTCATCTCCACGTACCCGCAGTCGGATGAAGCCGCCTTGGCGCGCGATCATCTGCGCGAGCTGAAGTGAGCCCGGAGCAGACGGCGCGGTGGATCAACGCTCGGAGCTCGCGACCAGCGGCGAAATGCCGTTCCTCGATCACCTCGAGGAACTGCGCTGGCGCATCATCTGGTCGCTGGCAGCGCTCGTCGTAGGCGTCGGCCTCGCGTTCGTCCTGCTCATGAAAATCGATGTGATCGGGCTCCTCGAGGGCCCGATCAAGCCGTATCTGCACGGCCGCAAGCTCGTGTACACGCACCCCGGCGACCCGTTCACGATCGTGCTCAATGCGTCGATCGTGCTCGGCATCGTGCTCGCGCTGCCGGTCATCATCTATCAGATCTGGGCGTTCGTCGCGCCGGCGCTGTACCGGCACGAGAAGAAAGTGGTGATCCCGGTGTTCGTGTTCGCGACGCTGCTGTTCCTCTCGGGCGTGTGCTTGTCGTTCTTCGTCGTGCTGCCGCTGGCGGTCGAATGGCTGATGAGCTTCCAGACGCAGGCGCTCGAGCCGATGATCACGGCCACCGAGTACTTCGGGTTCGCCACCAGCATGGCGCTCGCGTTCGGGCTGTGCTTCGAGCTGCCCATCGTCATCCTGGCGCTGGCTGCGTTAGGCATCGTGACGCCGCAGTTCCTGAACAAATATCGCCGGCACGCCATCGTGATCTGCGTGATCATCGGCGCGTTCCTCACCCCCGGCGACCTGGTCTGGACGACGATCGCGATGGCGGTGCCGTTGTATTTGTTGTACGAGGTGAGTGTCGTGCTCACGTACGGCGTCCACAAGCGGCGGTTGCGCCGCCAGGCGCAGCGGGACGCCGAGCAGGGTGAGGTGGAGGGCGCGGAGCGGCGCGGAGCGACGGCGTGATCCGGCGCGTCCTCGCGGCCGCGGCCGTCTTCGCGCTGCCGTTAGGCGGCGCCGCGGCGGCGCAGGGGATCCCTACCAACCCGCCGCCCCAGCAGCCGCCGATTTTCCCGGACACCACGAAGCCGATCTTCCGCCAGCCGACGCCCGCCGACACGTCGATCCGCGGCGACACGACGCGCGCCAAGAAAGATCTCGTCAAGTGGAACGAGCCCGACTCGGTGATGAACGCCCTCATGAGCCGGTCAGGGTACGTCACCACGCGGTACCAGGGCAACACGGCCGTGTTCAACGCGCAGAGTCACGCGCTGCAACTGTCGGGCAAGAGCGCGGTGCAGCGCGAGCAGACCGTGCTCGTGTCCGACACCATCGTGTACAACGATTCGTCGCGCATCGTCACCGCGCGCAACGCGCCTAACGATACGACCGTCCTGCGCGACCCCGGCGCCCAGACGTCGGACCTCGTCACGTTGGGCGGCCTCGAGTACGACATCGGCAACCACAAGGGCATCGCCAACCGGTTGACCACGTCGTCGGCGCAGGCCGGCCAGACCTGGTTCGTGGGCGGCGAGCGCGGCGCGGTTGCCGGCGACACGACCGGCCACGGACACAATACGTCGTACGCGATGGATGGATCGGTCACGAGCTGCGATCTGCCCGATCCGCACTACCACTTCGAATCGAAGGAAATCAAGATGGTCACGCGGCGCCTGCTCGTCGCGCGGCCGGCCGTGCTCTACATCCAGGACATCCCCGTCCTGTGGCTGCCGTTCATCTTCCAGGACATGCGCGCCGGCCGGCGCAGCGGCATCATTCCGCCGCGCTTCGGCCTCTCGGACATCGTGCGCACCTCCGCATCGTACCAGCGCGAAGTCGACAACCTCGGCTACTACTTCGCGATCAACGATTACACGGATGCCACGGCGTCTCTGGATTGGCGGAGCGGCAACAACGCACAGAACGGCAACATCGGATGGACGCGGTGGAACGGCGAGTTCGAGTACCGCTGGCTCGACCGGTTCCTCGCCGGACGCATCGGGCTGTCGTACTCGACGTTCAGCGACGGCGAGAAGAGCACCAACGTCTCGTGGTCGCACCAGCAGCAGTTCTCGCAGACGAGCAGCCTCAACGCGTCGATCAATTACTCGAGCAACACCACCGCGATCCGGCAGCAAGCGTTCAACGTGGCGCAGGCGCTCGCCGCGATCGCGTCGGCGGTGAATTTCCAGCAAGCGTTAGGCCCGGCCAACCTGAGCATCGGCGGCACGCGCACGCAGTACACGGGCCGCAAGGAGATCGACCAGAACTTCCCGAACCTCAGCATCTCGTCAAAACCGATGAGCATCGGCCAGTGGTTCCTGTGGTCGCCGCAGTTCTCGCTCAACAACACCGAGAATCTGCACATGGACGCGGCCCCGACCATTTTCGTGCCCGGTACGAACGGCGCTCCGTTCGACACGGTCCGGGTGAATGCGAGCCAGCGCAACACCACGGCCTCGTTCCAAACGCCATTGCGCATTTTCGGCTTCACGTGGCAGAACAGCTTTTCGCTGTCGGACAAGCAGAACAACTTCCCGCAGGCGTTCGACGTGCGCGACTTCAACACCGGCACGCTCATCACGCGGCGCATGTACGCGCAGAGCTACCTCACGTCCGTCGATTGGCAGACGGGCATCAGCCTGCCGGCACTGATGCAGAGCACGCTCAAGCTGTCGCCGTTCATCGCGATCGTGAACGCCGATCAAACGAGCGGCTTCTGGGTGCGCAGCCAATTGAGCGGTGGCCAGTTCGTGCACCAGTCGAAGACGCTGCAGTACGGTCTCTCGAGCTCGCCGACGTTGTTCGGATTCTTCCCGGGGTTCGGACCGTTCACGCGCATCCGCCATTCGATCGAGCCGCGCATCACGTTCTCGTATTCGCCCGCGTCCAACGTGAGCGACGATTATTTGCGCGCGCTGAACAAGACGCGTGCGACGTATCTGGGCGGTTTGCCGCAAGAGAACATCACGATGCAGTTGGACCAGGTGTTCGAGGCGAAGCTCAAGAGCAAGAACGACACGAATCCGGATGCCGGCCAGAAGATCAAGCTGCTCGCGCTCAGCTTCGATCCGTTGAGCTACGACTTCGAGCGCGCCAAGGTGACGCACTCGTCGGGCTTCAACACGTCGACGTTCGGATATCGCGTGAGCTCGGATTTGCTGCCGGGATTCGATCTCGCGGTGCAGTACTCGTTGTTCCAGGGCGACCTGCAGAGCGACACGGCCAAATTCAAACCGTTCCGGACCGGCATCACCGCGTCGTTCACGATCGGGAAGAACAACAATCCCATCACCGCGCTGTCTAAGATTTTCGGAAATGGCGACACGACGGCGAACCAGTCGGCGCAGGCGCTCAACCAGCAGCCGGTGATCGCGGGTCCGGGCGGCGTGCGACAACCGCTCGGCATCCCGACGGGGGCGGGCTGGACGGCGTCGTTCCAGTTTTCGTCCACACGCAGCCGGCCGATTCCTGGTGCACGCGTGATCGACCCGCGCGCGACGTGTCAGGTGCTGATCAACGACCCGATCAACTATCAGCGATGCCTGAACACGCCGCAGCCGGCGGACACGCTGCAGCAGACGATCGCCGGCGGCGCGCCGTTCGTGACGCCGCCGCTCACGACGCTGCGCGCCAACGCGTCGTTCAGCCTGACGCCCAAGTGGGCGCTGCAGTGGTCGACGGGCTACGACTTCGTGCTGCACCAGTTTTCCGACCAGGACGTGGGACTCCAGCGCGACATGCACGACTGGCGCGCGATTTTCCACTTCTCGCGCGCGCCTAACGGAAATTTCGCGTTCAGTTTTTACATCGCGCTCAAGGCGGAGCCCGATCTGAAATTCGATTACAACCGGTCGACGTATCGGCCGCAGGAAGGATCGGTGCCGTAGAGAGAGGGAAGAGGGAAGCGCTCGCTTCGCTCGCTGGGGGAAGCGCTGCGCTGGGGGAAGCGGCGGCGACGCCGCCTGAGGGATCGGAAGACATCAGTGGTCTCCGGATGCTGCGTGCCGGTTCGCGCGGCTTGGCGAGCGGCACTCGAGTCGCGCGGTCATTGATGTTGTTCCATACCCTCAGGCGGCGTCGCCGCCGCTTCCCCCAGCGCAGCGCTTCCCCCAGCAAGCGAAGCGAGCGCTTC
>DATEKK010000010.1:0-3244 GCA_035277485.1 Gemmatimonadaceae bacterium | reverse complement strand
CAACCGCGGCGACTTCGACCTGAGCCGCCACGCCGAGTACTCGGGGAAGAAGCTCGAGTACGTGGACCAGCCGAACAACCGACGCTTCACGCCGTACGTGGTCGAAACGTCGGTGGGCGCGGACCGCACGACGCTGGCCGTCCTCGTCAACGGCTATCGCGAAGAGTCGGTGCCCGGCGAATCGGAGGGGCGCACCGTGCTCGCGATCCATCCGTCGCTCGCGCCCGTCAAGGCCGGCATCTTTCCGTTAGTCAAGAAAGACGGGATGCCCGAGATGGCGGCGCGCATTGCCGCCGACCTCCGTCCGCACTTCCCGGTGTTCTACGACGAAGCGGGCGCCATCGGGCGGCGCTATCGCCGCCAGGACGAAGTCGGCACGCCGTTCTGCATTACCGTGGACGGTCAGTCGACGAGCGACAGCACGGTCACGGTCCGCGATCGCGACACGCTTGCGCAGGACCGCGTGGGCGCGGACCAGCTGCGCACCGTCTTGCGCGAGCGCCTCGCGCGATGACCACGCCCACGCTCGATGGACTGAGGCGTGAAGGCGAGTCATTCATGGAGTCGCTCTCGCGCGAGTACTATCGCGCGCAAGCGGGACTTCAGCCCGAAGCGCACTTCCAGGCGATCTACGCGCGACACGCCGCGCTCACGAGTCAGGATGCGCTCGACTTCACGCGCGAGTTGTTTCGCGGCACCACGCCCGGCAGCGACGATCGTCGCTCCGCGCGCCTGATGCTCGACTGGGTGGCCGAGACGCGTGTGTCGCGCGCGCTCGCGGAACTGGATGAGCGCGAGATCGCATGGGAGACGACCGCGGTCGCCACGCTGGATGACGGTACGCGCGTGCCATTTCAGCGGATCGCGATCGACATCGCGAACAAGACCGATCGTCGCGATCGCCTGGCGCTGGAGAAAGCGCGCGCTCGCCTGGTGAAGGCCGAGCTCGCGCCGCTCCGCCGTCAACGCTTCGAGCGCGAGCGCGACCTCGTCGAATCGTTAGGCATTGGTCCAACGTACAACGCCACGTTCTCCGAGATGAGCGGCATCGACCTCTCGTCGCTCGCCGCGCAGTGCGAAGGGTTTCTGCGCGACACGCAGGCCATGTGGGACGACGTCTACCGCGAGGGTGTACGCGACAAGCTCGGACTCGAACCGGGCGAGGCCACGCGCGCCGACGCGCTGGCGCTCCTGCGCGCGCGCGAATTCGACAACGCTTTTCCAGCGGCAGCGCTCGAGGAGGTCGTGCGCCGCCAGATGTCCGAGATGGGCATCGACGCCAGCGCCAACGGGCACATCATCGTCGACGCGGTCGAGCGGGACGGGAAGCGCTCGCGCGCGTTCTGTTCGCCGGTGCGCGTGCCGTTCGAGGTGTATCTCGTGCTCCGCCCGCACGGCGGCCAGTCCGACTACCGCACGTTCCTCCACGAGCTCGGCCACGCGCTGCACTTCGGCTACACGCGGCCCGATTATCCCTTCGAGTTCCGCTGGTTAGGCGACAATTCGGTGACCGAGTCGTACGCGATGCTGTGCGACCATCTGCTGCACGACCCGGGCTGGCTGCGCCGCTACACGGAGCTCGGCAAGGCCGACATGGGCGCCTTTCTGCGGGCGGCGGGCTTCGAGGAGCTCCAGTTCCTGCGGCGCTACTGCTCCAAGCTTTTGTACGAGGTCGCGCTCTATGGCGGGGACGTGTCATGGGATGCGCTGCCCGATCTCTACGTCGAGACGCTGGGCCGCGGCACCACGTTCAAGTACGACACCGCCGACGCGTTCGTCGACGTCGATCCGCGGTTCTACGCCGCGCGGTATCTGCGCGCGTGGCAGCTGCAGGCGCTCCTAACGGAAACGCTGCGCGAGCGCTTCGACGCGGATTGGTATCGCAACCCGCGCACCGGTCCATGGATCGTGTCCGAGCTGTTCGCCGAAGGCCAACGCGAGCTGGCGGATGAGCTGGCCAAGCGCGTCGCCGCGCGGCCGCTCACGTTCGAGCCCCTCGTGCGCGCGACCGAAGCGCTGGTGAGCGCGTCATGAGCATCGCGTTGGTCACCGGCGCCTCGCGCGGAATCGGGCGCGCGATCGCGGAGCGGTTGGCGGAGCGCTACGAGGTCGTCGCGGTGGCGCGGTCGGCGAAACGACTCGAGGACGTTGCGCGCAGCATCGAGTCGCGCGGCGGCCGCTGCCGCACGATCGCACTCGACGTGTCCGACCATGCCGCGGTATCGTCGGCGCTCGCGTCGCTCGACGTGGATGTTCTCGTGAACAACGCGGGACTCGGCATCATCAAGCCGATCGCCGAGATGTCGGTGGATGAATGGCGCCGCCAGGTCTCGGTGAATCTCGACGGCATGTTCTACGTGACGCGTGCCTTGTTGCCGGGCATGATCGCGCGGCAGCGCGGCTACGTCGTGAACATCGGATCGCTCGCGGGCCGCAATTCGTTCGTCGGCGGTGCGTGCTACTCCGCCACGAAGCATGCGGTGATCGGATTCAGCGAGTCGCTGATGCTCGAGGTGCGCGACGCCGGCGTGCGCGTGACGGTGATCATGCCCGGCTCGGTCGATACGGACTTCGGCGGACACACCGCGGGCAATGCGGCGTGGAAACTCACGGCCGCCGACGTTGCCGAGAGCGTGTGGTACGTCGTGAGCCAACCGGATCGCGCGCTCGTGTCGCGTGTGGAGCTGCGGCCGGCGCGGGTGACTCAGACACCGAGGGAATAGGGAAGCGCTCGCTGTCGCTCGCTTGGGGAAGCGCTGCGCTTGGGGAATCGGCGGCGACGCCGCCTTGGGGAGCGGAACAACATCGATGCTCCGTATGACTGGAGTGCCATGCGCGAGGCCGCGCGATGCGGCACTCCCACCCAAAGACAATTGATGTCCTTCCACTCCCTCAGGCGGCGTCGCCGCCGATTCCCCAAGCGCAGCGCTTCCCCAAGCGAGCGTTAGCGAGCGCTTCCCGATTCCCTCGGCGTCTCCCGCCGCTTGCGCTGCATGGGACGCCATATACTTTATCCACGCCGTAGGAATACTTTATCCAAGCTGTTTCCCCGTCGTGGCCAGGAGGACTGATGCACCGCTTTCGACTCGCGTCCCTCGCGCTCTTGGGCGCGTTGGCCGCGCGACCCGCTCCGGCGCCCGCCCAGCAGTCCGGCGCCACGATCAGCGGCCGCGTGTCCAACGAAGCCGGCGCGCCACTGCCTAACGCCAGCGTCGTCCTCCAGGGCAAGAAGATCGGCGCGGTC
>DATEKK010000009.1:0-3026 GCA_035277485.1 Gemmatimonadaceae bacterium | reverse complement strand
CCAGGTACTCGCGGGCGCGGACGTCGTGGTCGACGTGTCGAACTCGCCCTCGTTCGAGGATGCGGCCGTGCTCAGGTTCTTCGAGACGTCGACGCGCAACCAGCTGGCGGCCGAAGCCACGGCGGGTGTCAAGCATCACGTGGCGCTATCGATCGTCGGCTGCGACCGCATGACCGACAGCGGCTACATGCGCGCCAAGGTCGCGCAGGAGAAGCTGATCAAGAGCTCGGGCCGGCCGTACTCGATCGTCCGGGCGACGCAATTCTTCGAGTTCGCCAAGCGCATCGCGGACGAAGCGACGGACGGGACCACCGTGCATCTCCCGCACGTGCTGTTCCAGCCCATGGCCGCTCAGGACGTCTCTACCGCGGTATGCAAGGTGGCGGAGGGGCCGCCGCTCAACGGCGTGGTCGAGATTGGGGGGCCGCAGCAATTCGGCTTCGACGATTTCGTTAGGCACGTACTGGGTGCCTATCACGACGCGCGCCAGGTGGTGGCCGACCCGCACGCGCGCTACTTCGGAACGGAGCTGGCCGAGCGCAGCTTGGTGCCGGGCGCCGAGGCCCGGCTCGGTAAGATTCGCTTCGATGACTGGGTCAGCCAGTCCAAGATCGCGGCGGTTCGCGCCTGACGCGGCAACGCCGCTCGCTTCACGCAGGATTACTCGGTCCGGATTGATGACGCGCCGCTCGATATGCGACGAGCGGCGCGCCATTCGTCCCGCGTCCTTTTCGGGAGGAGAACACGGTAATGTGCACCCTCAAGATCTCCGCTGCCGCGTTTCTGGCGGGCATGCTCTGTCTCGCCGGCGTCGGAGCGAGCGCCCAGGAACCCAAGGTCACGCCGGTGATGATGAAGAATCTGACCGACATCCCCGGCAAGCAGCTCGTGGTGATCACCGTCGAGTATGCGCCCGGGGGAGCCGACGCGCCCCACCGGCACAACGCCGATGCGTTAGTCTACGTGTTGGAGGGCTCGGTGATCGAGCAGGTGAAAGGCGGAAAGCCCGATACGCTCAAAGCCGGCCAGACGTTCTACGAAGGACCCGCGGACATCCATATTGTTGGACGGAACGCGAGTCAGACCGAGCCCGCGAAGCTGCTGGCGATCCTGGTGAAGAAGACCGGCGCCCCGGCGGTGGTGCCGGTCAAGCAAACGCAATGATGCGGCCGGCGCCCGTGCCTAACGGGCACAGGAGCAGCGATGGGGAAAGGGCGAATCGAAGCATTCAGCGACGGCGTCTTGGCGATCATCATCACCATCATGGTGCTGGAGATGAAGACGCCGTCCGATGTGAGCTTGGGCGCCCTGCGATCGTTGGCTCCGGCCTTTCTGAGCTACGTGCTGAGCTTCGTGTACGTCGGCATCTATTGGAACAACCATCATCACATGCTGTACGTGACCCGGCGCATCAGCGGCGGCGTGATGTGGGCCAATCTGCATCTGTTGTTCTGGTTATCCTTGGTGCCGTTCGTCACCCGGTGGATGGGCGACAGCCATTTCGCGCCGGGGCCGACGATGTTGTACGGAGTCATTCTCTTGCTCGCCGGACTCGCGTACTGGCTGTTGCAGCGCGCGATACTACTTGCCGAGGGCGCCGGGTCGACGTTGGGCACGGCCGTGGGCCGTGATCGCAAGACCAAGGTGTCGCTGCTACTCTATGCCGTGGCGATTCCCCTGGCGCTCCTGCAGCCATGGATTGCGGGCGTCCTGTACGCGATCTGCGCGCTACTGTGGGTGGTTCCGGATCGCCGCATCGAGCGGGAGCTGTCGCGCGCGCCGCGGAAGATTGGAGCGGCCGAGGAGTCGTGAGGCACTCCCGCACCCCGTCGGCGATCGCCGGCTTCCGTTAGGCATCGTAGTTCCACGCCACGGGCGGCAAGTTGCGCACTATGTCGCGTGCTGGCCTGCCGGCAAATTGCGCCAGATGGCGAAGCGCTCGCCCAGCGAGATACGTTTCGCCGGACGGCAGCACCACTGCGGCCCGAGCATAGAGCCGGCGGGTGCTCGCGCGATCGTATGCGCCGCCGCGCAGAAAAACGCCACCGTGAGCCAGTACGTCGACCGCCATCTGCGCGATGAGCATCAGCGCCACGCCGAGGCCGCGATACTCCGGCGCCACGTAGAGATCCGCAACTTGGGCACCGCTCGAGGCCCAATGCATGTCGTAGACACGGTCCCAGGCGACGAAACCGGCCATCTGCCGACGAATCTCGACGACGAGCACGTGATGACGCTGCGGTTCGATGAGCACGTCACGCCGAAGTTGGGCGGGCGTGCTGCCGCGATGATCGGGATAGCTCTCGCGTAGGTAATCGGCGAGTAAAGCCGAGAGGATCTCGGCATCGTCGTTCGTCGCACGTCGAATATGCGGTGCCATGATTCAGGAATGGTCTGAGACGTTTGGGACGGATGCTTGGGACCGTCGCCAGGCGATCCGCTCTTTCCGTTGTTTCTGCCTTCTCCGTTTCAACATGATCGAAGAGGCCGGCCACCTCGTTATTCGATGAGTGCGCTTGGAAGACTTCTACGCTCATGTTGAACCGAAACGGAAAAGGCAGAAAAGAACGGAGAACAGCGGATTCAGCCGATTCGTCGCGCGAAGGGAACCCAGAAAACGATAGCACGATACCAGCATATGCGTTGACATCATTCACGAAGACTGGCGATAGGACAAGTACTTCGAGATGGGTTGCATTTGGCTGCTTGCCTAACGGGAACCGGCGCGTGCAAGTCGCGCGCATTCCACTCCGCGCCGCGTCGACGCGAACGAACAGGGACCGGAAACGGCCGCGATCTTCGCGCGACAATCGCCCGTCACCGCCTTGCGATTGGCGTCGTCGCGCTCTATATCGACTGTGCTCTGTGCTGTAGCGGGCCCAAGCGCCCGCGCCTGTCCCGCTTCCACCAACCATCCCTCGAGGTCCGCTCGATGTCGCGCTCTCTTCGCGCCGCCTTGCGCCTGGCCGCGGCCGTCCCGCTTGTCGCCATCGCCGCCGCCACCGCGCACGCTCAGAAGTCCAAGT
>DATEKK010000008.1:0-6850 GCA_035277485.1 Gemmatimonadaceae bacterium | reverse complement strand
ACGGGGCCGTCGGCGGGCGCGAGGATCTCCGCCTCGATGCCGCGGGCACGCAGCTCGCGCGCGAGCCCGCGCACGTGCGTCTGGACGCCGCCGGGGCGGCTCCACGAGTACGGGCACACGAGCGCGACCCGCCGGAGCGGTTGCCCGGTCACACGTGGGTGGTCCCGAGCGGCAGGTGCCGTCAAACGCAAACGCCCGCCTTTGGGCGGCCGTCAAGTGGGCGGAACCAGACATTGCGCAAACCACGCCCTGACCGCTGCGCCCCTTCGCATCGAGTGAGGCGGGCCTCAACCAGACGCCTGCCCGCGGGGTCGCCAGCCCTATTTTCCTGATCCACTGAGTTTGCGGAGATGTAGCCTCTTACAAACGTCACGCCGGCCTGGAAATACGGCCGCTGACCCGGAGGGAAGCTTGCAGGCTTGGAGCCCCACCGGTGTGAGTCTTCCAAGTTGTCCCTGCTGCCAGGCGCGACGGCACGATTCGACCGCACTTCCCTGAACGTGCACGCTCACAACGCCTGCCTGTAAATCAGCGCGCTCGTAGCACTGCACGGCTCTCGGCTGCGTTGCTGGTCTCGCAAAGGTGAGAATCACAGCCGTAGCACTTCCTGCAGCGATGCACGAAACAGCGAGAGCGATCACGTAGATGCGCCGTCGCTGGCTGCTTGGCCAAGTCCACGACCGCCGCCGTTGCTTGGAGCGGAGGATTTGTTCAAGCGTCTGCCGTGCTCTGGTTGAGAGCTCGGGCGCATCGAGATGTTCGGTGTTTGCCGGGTCGAGCGCGCGCAGTTCATCGAAGGGGTCGGGTGGTTCCATCGTCAGTCCAGAGGTCCGCAGGTTGCCGCGCGAGAAGCCGCTATTGCACTAATGGCCGGACGCGGCGGTTTCTTTCCTGTAAACATCTGTCAACCGTTTCCGCGCACGATGAAGCCGAATTGCGGCTGCGTTCTCCGAGCAGTCGAGGACTGCCGCGATTTGCTTAGTCGAGAGTTCTTCCCAGGCTGCGAGCAGCAGCACCTCACGGTCCTCGTCCCGGAGGAGGGCAAGCGCGCTAAGGAGGGCATGCGAGCGTTCGCGGGCATCGTGGTCATCATCGTGCGGGGTATTGTCGCGCGTCGTAGCGACGAGCTTGGCAACGAGGCGTAAGCGTCTATCCCGCCCACGCCTGTGGTTCGAGACGACGCGCCGAGCGATCGCGTAGAGCCAGAGTCGCACCTCTTCATCATTTGCCGGAGCGTTGTGGAAGCGCCTCCACGCAACCAAGAAGACCTCGGCAGCGATGTCCTGCGCTTCTGCGGGATCGCCGCATCGTCGCAAGGCATAAGCGTAGAGGAGCCGGTAGTTCTCCCCGTACAGGCGTCGGAAACGGTGTTCCACTTGCGATGTGCCCATCTGCCGCCGGTAGTCAGTTGCGGGCCACACCGAGGGCACGGAGGCGCTCGTCGTCGAGACCGACAGATGTGATCGAGCCATCTTCTGGAGCGGCGATCAAGAGCGGGCGTGCCGGTCGGGCTTGTCGGCTCTGTATCAGGTGGCGCGTTCTGTCGTAGGTCGGCGGCTGCACGTCGTGGACGTCCCCATCTTCATGTCCGGTTGCCCGAGGTTCTTTCGTGTCGTCGGCATCTACACGCGTTGGCCCGACGGACGTTTGGCCCTGTGTCGAGTCGCCTGAAAGGACTGGCCGGGGCCGGACATAGACGGTGCGAATGGCCAGCCGGAGAGACCCTAGTTCAGGCACCCCATCGGGGAGCCGTTGTGCGGCGGCCATTGCGAGCCTCGCTGACGCGGCATGCGATGACTCGAGTGAGATGCGGCACTTGGGAGGGGCGTGGATCGCGCGGGCAGCGGACGTCTCTCTCGGCAACATGACCCTTCTCGTCAGGAGGTCGAGACCGTGTTGATCACGCGCAGTCGCGTTCACGTTGGCATGAGGCAAGTCCATGTGGGGCGCAGATCCGCCGTTGCGCTTGTGGCGACAGTCGTCGCTTTGGTGTTCGCCGGCGTAGCGCTCGCGAACGAGGTCGGCAACTACCAGTGGGATTCCAACTATGGCACGAGGGCCACCGTCGCGGTGAGTTCGTTCTCGCCGAGCACGAACTGCATCGCGTCGGCGTCATACGTGACGAGCACCGACTCGAATCGCCAACTCCAGATCGGCCAACTCCTCTGCGCATCCGGATACGGCGTCGACGGGACATGCAGCTTGAGCAACAACTTCATCCTCTACGTCGAACGCATCCCCGCAACAGGATCGGCCGTCTGCTATCCGCATGGCAGCGCGAGCGGGAGCTACCTGCTGACCGTCGACGACTCCGCGGGGAGTGGGACTTTCTACACGTACGCCAGTGGCACCCAATACGAGGGCCAGTCCGGCTACGACAGCAGCAGGTTCTTCTCGGAGGGCAGCGAGTACACGGGCTCGTCCTGCTCTGGATGGAGCGGCAGCACGAGCTTCTCCGGATGGCAGTACTACAACCTCGCCCTCAATCAGTGGCAGTACGTGACCTCGCCTGTTGGTCCGTCGGCGCAGTGCTGGTCGGTGAGCTCCTACAACGGCACATCCCATTCCTTCACCGTCTCACACTAGGACAGGTAGCGAAGATGAATAAGACACTCTGGATCAAACTCGCCGCCGCCCTGACCGTCTGCGCGGCGGCCGCAGGCGCCACCTTCATCGCAGCCGCATTCGGCGGGGCATCCTCAGGGGGTACTCCAATCGCGTTCGGGAAGATCGGAAATAGTGCAACCGGCGGCGGTGATCCCTCCGCCGTGCTAGCGGCGGCGGTGAAGCAGGTGCCGGACGACACCATCGCTTCCGCCAGCATTGTGGCACCGCCGGCCGGCGCCGCGAATCCCAATCTTCCGTGGCTTCACGTCGCCGTCCGCGTGCCCTCACTCCAGAACGGTCTGGATGTGAGACCGATGTGGATCGCCGACCTCGTCCAGGGCGAACTCGCCGAGGGCATCGGGACATCGTCTGACCTCCACGCGGGACTCGAAGGGTCAACCTTCGACGCCGTTCTACCCGACGGGACAATTGTCCCCGACGAGAGCGGCGGGATGGGCGATGTCGTGCGCGGCCAGACATTCAGCACCGGCACGGCTTCGCAAGTGTCGAGCGCCATCGCAGCCAAGCTACAGGGCCTGGGGCTCAAGCCCGTCAGCATTGACGTCGTGGCAATCCCGGATGCCGCGCCGGAAGTCGTGGCGATCGCCCCCGACCCTACGAACGCCGCTGAGAACCTCGTGAACATCGAAAAGACGCTCTTCGGGGACCCAGCGCAGTACGAAGGCTATTACCTCGAACTCCAAGCGCCGGACGGCACGCCCTTCGTTCATGCGTCGGCGGCTTTCCGGACCGGAGCCGGACGCTTCTGGATCGATCCGCGATACGCAAGCGTCGCTAGCGAGAAAACGCTAGGCCGCATCAACAACGACCAACGAGGTCGTCGCTGAAACCTTCGGGCGGGAGGCGGCAACGCCGCCTCCCGCCTCACCCCCTTTTCGCAAACCTGACCCCCAAGGGCCGCTGACAGCGGACTGACCTGGCGCCGACTCGCGACGGTGCTCTGCTCGGAGTTTGTAAATCCTGCACTGCGGTTGTGAGTTTTCGGGGGTCGAAAGCGCCTGTCTATATAGGAGACCGTTTCCGGCGGCGTGTCACTTCGTAGGCGTCGGATTGGCTTCTCTCTAGTGGGAGGTTCGGCACGGCCGGTCCTGCCCGTAACTCGTCAGATCTTGGCTCCTCTGCCGGCCCGACAATGATTGGCGAAGAACAACTCGAGAGGTGAGATCCGGCTGTTGCCGCCGCGGCGGGTGCCGTTGTCGGCGGCGCAGTACGAGGAGGCGGTGTCGTTGCTGGCGGAGCTGCTGCTCGACGTGGCAGCGAAGCGTCGGGGCATCCGTTCCGGCGGCGCTATCACCAGCGCTTCCGGCAGCGGTATCGGCAGCGTCATCCCTTTGCCGCACACGCGGCGGAAGGGGCGTGAGGCGGCGTGATCCGGCGCACTCACGAACTCCGACAAAGAAGGGCAAACGTTCACGGTGAGTCGAATGCGGCGCTTCCGCGCGCTCGGCGCATCGGCGCCGACCGCGTGTTTGAGCTGGCTCGGCATCTGACTGAGCGCGACCGGGAGGTCGCGCTCTGCCTCTACGAGCAGCAGGTGTTGACGACCGACCAGCTAACGCTGCTGTTCTTCTCGTCGAGGCGACGTGCGCAGGATCGGCTGCTGTTCCTCTATCGGCAGCGCGTGCTGGATCGCTTCTATCCCGTCTCGATCCGTCATGCCGGTAAGCCGCAGGCGCACTGGCTGCTCGATGAGGCTGGCGCCCACCTGGTGGCCGCCAGCCTCGACCTCGACCGCAAGCAGCTGCCGTGGCAGCGCCGCGAGGACTGGCGCTCGCATCCGCAGCTCGCGCACCGGCTCGAGGTCAACCGCTTCATCACCGACCTGATCGAGGCGACGCTGCCCGACCCGACGCTCGGCGTCGCTTCCTGGTTCGGGCCGCGGCAGGCCGCGTCCCGTCTCGGCGAACGGATGCGCGGCACGGTCCGCCCAGACGCAGAACTGATCGCTGCCACGACTGCTGGCGCGGTCGATCTGCTGCTGGAGTGGGACCGCGGCACCGAGACGCTCGACCGGCTCGACGAGAAGCTGCGTCGCTACCGGCTGGCCGAGCACAAGCTGCACTACGAGGACGACGAGCCGCGCAACGTCCTCTTTGTCGTCCCCGGGCGACGGCGGCTCGACAATCTGCGCGAGCTCTGCCGCGCGCTCGACCGCGACGGCACCTGGCCGATCCTCGCTACAACCGCCAGCGAGCTGCACGTTGACGGCGCGCTGGCACGGATCTGGAATCGCCTCGATGCCGACGAGCCACCGCGGCGGTTGATCGAGTTGCCGGTCCATCGTGCCGTCGGCCACCTCGATCCCGCGGTCGCGCTCGGCCGCCGTTGGCGCCAAGACGCGCCGGGCTTCTGGGACAGGTTGTCGCCGCTCGGCCGCGCCGCGGAGGCGGACTTGCGTCTGTCCGGGATCAATGGCTTCATGGACGACCCAGAGCCCGACGAGGAGGGGTCATGGCGATAACCAAGGTCTGCATCTACACCCGCATCTCTACCGACGAGGAGAACCAGCCGACCTCGCTCCACTCGCAACGCGAACGCCTCGAAGCGTTCTGCAAGACGCAGGAGGGCTGGCGCATCGTCGCCCACAAACAGGACCAATCGACGGGCACCAAGCTCGACCGGCCCGGCCTGCAAGCCGCGCTCGACCTCGCCCGCTCGGGGCAGATCGACATGCTGCTCGTCTACCGCGTCGACCGCCTCTCCAGGAAGGTGCGCCAGCTCGCGCAGCTGACGGAGGAACTCGACTCGCTCGACATCGTCCTCAAGTCGGCCACGGAGCCGTTCGACACCGGCTCCGCGGCGGGTCGGATGATGCTGCAGATGTTGGCCGTGTTCGCGGAGTTCGAGCACGCCACGATCGTCGACCGCATCAGCGCCGGCATCGAACGCAGAGCGAAAGAGGGACGCTGGTTCGGCGGCCGGCCACCGTTCGGCTACACGTTCTCAAGCGAAGACCGAGTGCTCGTCCCGGACCCGGTCAAGGCGCCAGTCGTCCAACGCGTCTTCGACCTGTACGCGCGCAAGCGGCTCGGGACGAGGACGATCGCGCAGCAGCTGCGCGACGAAGGCGCACCCGCGCCGTCCGCAGGGTGGGGGCATCCGGCGGTGCACTGGATCATCAACAACCCGACCTATGTCGGGAAGATCCGCTGGCGCGACAAGGTCTTCGACGGCGTGCACGAGCCGCTCGTCGACGAGTTCACCTTTGCGAAGGCCCAAGCGATCATGCGTGAGCGCGGCGAGCACGCCAAGCGGCGGGGCAACGCCTCCGACTTCATCCTCTCCGGCCTTCTTCGCTGCGGAAAGTGCGGCAAGGCGTACATCGGCATGAGCGCGAACGGCAACGGCGGCCGCTACCACTACTACGCCTGCTCGGGCCGCCAGAAGTACGGCCCGAAGGCCTGCGACGGCGAACGCCTCCCGCGCGAGAAGATCGAAGACGCGGTCATCAACCAGCTCGCCGCGCTCTACCGCGACGAGCAAGTCATCGGTGACGCACTCACGCGTGCGAACGCCGATGCTGAGAGGCGACGGCCGGAGTTCGAGCGGCGGCTCGTGTCGATCACCGCCGAGATCACTCGCGCCGAGCAAGCCCTGGAGCGCTACTACGAAGCCTTCGAGCAAGGCAAGCTCACGGCCGAACGCTGCGAGGACCGGCTCGCCCGCCTGCAATCCCGCCTCGACGACCTCCGCGTGCAAGAGGCCGAGCTATCGCTCGCCGCGCCGCACGAGGCCGCACAGGCGGCCACGGCCGCCGAAGTGGCCGAGATCGCGAACGTCCTCGAAGCCGTCGCCTCCGAAGGTGACCCGCGCAAAGCCAAGGCGCTCCTCCAGCTGCTCATTGAGGAGCTGCGCGTCAACAGCCGGGCCGAGATCCTGCCGACCTACCGGCTCGTCACGCCGGAGGTTTGCGCAATGTCCGAAAAAGTGGGCCGGGCAGGGATCGAACCTGCGACCTTGGGATTAAAAGTCCCCTGCTCTACCAGCTGAGCTACCGGCCCCGGGTCGGAAGCGTACGCTCCCACGCGTCGAGCAGCTGCTCGACGTTGCGCCGCTGACCCTCGTTGAACGGCACCTGCGCGACGAGCCGCCGCGCCTCGGCGGGGTCGTCGTGCTCGACGGCGGCCTCGAGCCGCTCGCGCAGCGGCGCCGGCAGGTTGGTCATCTCGCCGTAACCGCGGGCACCGCGCGCCACCCACTCCCAGACCTGAGCGGCGCGGTA
>DATEKK010000007.1:0-36348 GCA_035277485.1 Gemmatimonadaceae bacterium | reverse complement strand
CCACGCCAGTCGTAATGTGCGCAGAGACCGAGCCATCGGTCGAACTCGTGGAGATTCCGATCATGCTGCGAACCATCTTTTCCATTGGCGCATTGGCGATTCTGGGGCTGATCGCGCTCAAGTTTGTCTTCGGCGTTTTTGGCGGTCTGGTTGGGATCTTGTTCTGGCTGCTGTTCGTGGCGCTCAAGATCGCGATCATCGGCGCGTTGATCTATCTCGTGGTGCGCATCGTCAGTCCGGAGACGGCGCGCCGGCTGCGCGAGAAGTTCAACGGCTGATCGTCCGTTAGGCAGCGGCCGGTACCGCGCGCTTGGCGCCGGGCCGGCCGCGGATCGTTACGTTCGTTCGCGACGCTCCAATCCTTCCACGACACCCCATACCAACATCGGCACCATGAGCTCGTGGTGTCCCGTGATCTCGAAGCCCTGACCGCCTTCCAGCGTGGGCCGCTGTACCACGTTCACGCGCGGGCGATAGTGGCGCGCCATGTCGAGATCGCAGGTGGTGAAGTTCGTTGGGCGTCCCCTGTCCAGGTTGCGCGCGATGGTGAGCGCCTTGAGGAACACCTCGGGCATCACGACGGCGCTGCCAATGTTGAGCACCACGCCGCCATCATGCAGCGCCGACACCGACGCCGCCAGCCGACGAAAATCGCGGTGGCTCGTGTCGCCGATCGCGGCGCCGTTCGCCGCCGGATGCTGATGGATGATCTCGGCGCCCAAGGCCGCGTGCACCGTGAGTGGCACCCCCAAACTGTGGGCGCCGAGGAGCAGCGAGAGCTCAGGATGGGCGAGACCGGTATCGCCGGCCAGTGCGCGGCCGAGCGCTTCGCCCATGCCCCACCCGGATTGCATGCCTAACGCAAACGCGGCGTTCATGCCGCGGCCCGTCTCTTCCGCCATGCCGAACGTGCCGTCGCGGAGACCGGCGGCCACGTCTTCCGATGTGCCGCCCCAGCGCGCGATCTCGTAGTCGTGGATCGCGGCGGAGCCGTTCATCGCCAGGTGCGTGATGACGCGCCGCCGCATGAGGTCGAGCAGCAGCGGCGCGAGCCCGGTTTTCACGACGTGTCCGCCGATCATCACGATCACCGCGCGCCGCCCCGCGGCGGACACGATGGCATCGATCACACGGCGGAAATCGCGGGCGACGAGTACGTCGGGCAATGATTCGAGGAATGTCGCGAACGAGCGCTCGCCGGCTACGTCCTCGCGAGGCGGCGCCGCGAACTCCTCGGCGCGCACTTTGTTAGGCCGGCGTGCGATCGGAACCGTGCGGACGGCCGACAAGTCGGCCTCCGGCGTCACCGGTCCTCCGCGGTCTCCGTGATCGGCGGCTGGTACGATTGCAGGTAGAGATCGAGGGTTCGCAACACGGGCACCTTGGCTTTCATCTGCACAAGAATGTGCCGTGGATCGTCGCTCAGCCAGATCTCGGCTTCGCCACCCTCGGAAAACAACCCCTGCGACTTGATGATCGGTTGGATGACGATGGCGTCGAACGTACCGGCCGGTACCGTGACACGCTCTTTGCGCAGCACTTTCACCACGACCGGATTCTTCTCGGGCCGGAAGTAGCGGTTGAACGTGTACGTTTTCCCGACCTCGAGCGGCACGGTGCGCACAAAATAGAGGAACGAGCCGTCGTCCAACGGATTCGGCACGCTCGCCATCACCGGATAGCCGTGCTGCTGCATCTGGGACTTCTCGGGCCAGATGTCGTAGTCGCGCTGCTTCTCGTAATTCACTTCGTGAATTTTCTGCACGAAGCGGCGGGACGACAGCGTGGTCGTGTCGAACCAGCTCTCGAGCACGTCGTGAACCTTGAACATCAAGAATCCGCCGTCCACGGTGAACGACGAGTGAAACGTCGGATGACCTTGCACGGTGTCGATGCCGACGATCTGCATCTCGCCGTTGCCGACCTTTGCACCGCCGACGGCGACCGTGTACACGAGCTTCTCACCCACGCCAAACGGGCGCGGCGATGAATCGGCGACAGCCGCCGTCGGCTGGGTAGCCGCGGCAGCTGTCGGTTGCGCGAACAGCGAAACCGGGACCAAGGCGCACGCGCCGAGTACGGCGCCGATGATCGCCACTCGGCGCCACGGACGCGATACTCGGTGTGTCATGTCGAAGGACTCGTTACGCGTCGGCGCCGGCTTGCCCAACCGAAGCGATAGAGATCGAGCGCGGCTGCCAGCGGGCGAACGCGCGAACCGCGCGGCCTGAGGTCGTAGCGCGCGTCGAGCGTGACCGTTTCCACGCGTCGCGCAAGTCGCGTCGTCTTTACGAGCAACTCGACGTTCGCGGCCCATCCACTCCACTGCACGATGGGCGCGTCCGCCGCGTCGCGAATGACATCGCGCAGCACCGAGATGCGGAACAGCCGAAACGTGCCGAATGGATCGGTGACGCCGGCCACCTTGAGGAACGGACGCACGACCCACGGTGCGAGCAGGCGCAGACGCCGCACGGCCACCGGCAATTGCGGCGATGGCGGTTGCTCCGCGATGACGACGTCCGCGCCGCCCTCGAAGCGCTTGATCAACTCGGGGAGGTGCTCGGGTTGATCGGTGAAGTCACCCTGCATGAGGATCGCGGCGTCGCGTCGCGGATAGCGTGTCCGCTTCACCGCGGTGCGTGCTAACGCGTCGATCGCGCTGGCGTACCCGCGGCACTGGTCGTTACGCAGCACCGTGAGCGGCAACACGTCGGCGTACGGCTTGAGCGTTTCGGCGGTGGCGTCGGTGCTGCCGTCGTCGAGCACGATCAACTCGTATTCGCGCGGATGCTCCTCCAGCACCTTTCGGATGCGCCAGAGCAGCAAGCCAATGGTGGGCGCTTCGTCGAACGCCGGGATGCAGATATAGAGCATGGTCTCTATGAATCATACCGCGAAGCAGTCCGTGCGGTTCCCATCGGCGCGCACGTCGCTGCGTCAGAACGAACGATCGTCGTCGCAAGATGACCGGACACGTTGGGAAAGGCAAAGGACCCCGAAACTGTGTGCGCCGGGTCACGCTGGCACTCGGGCCCCACGAGTGCCGCCGCCGATTTCGCCGGGCTAATTGCCCGTATCGCTGTAGGTCGTCACACAAGTAAGGCCCCGCGGCCCGTGGCGTGCGCACCGGTGTATGACACACACGAGATCCATCGGAGAGTGGAGATGATTCTCGGTAACGTTCGTGCTTCACTCACGCGCGATGATGCGCAGCTGGCGCTCCAGTTGATTGGACGGGCCTCACGAGCGACGCTCGAAGAGGCCGAGGAGGCGTTACGGGAGCGCGGCGTCGACGCACTGCTGGACGACCCGCGACTGCTGGACGCGCTGCTGGACAGCGCATCGCGCCTCGGCATGCGCGCGTCGTGGCCGCTCTTCTGTTACGTGATCGTGCGCCAGTCTCTCACTCGCGCGGGCGAAAGCGATCGCGCGCTGGCGGACTACGTGGCGGCGATCGTGCTGCACTTTGGCGCGCGCGGTCGCGCGACGCAGGTGAGCGATTACGATGACCAGGAGTACGACACGCTGGCCGCGCTGCTGGATGACGTGAACGACGGCGACGCGCGCCGCGCCTTCTTCGTTAGGCAGCACCTGGGCAACTACGCGCTGTGGCTGAGCGGCCTGTTCCCCGATCGCATCGAGCAACGCCGCTGGCGGCGCGGCGGCCCCGACCTCGAGTACTACGAGGAAATGGGACGGCGCGGGTTCCAGATGGCGGCTGACCACCGGTTGGCCCAGGAGCACGGGCTCGACGTGTTGTTCCGTGAGGCAGCCGCACGCTTCGCCGTGATTCGCGTTGCGCTCAACGAGATGAGCGACAGCATTTTCTTCCCCTCGCTCAACACGCCGGAGCGACTCATGCGCCAGGTGAAAGATGAGTGGCGGTGGAAGCGCGTGAGCTGACGCCTAGTCGCGTCGGGATGCGGCAGCTCGACGAACGAATTCCGCAAACAGGGTCGTGTCCGGCGCCGGCTCGGGTCCGATCACCAGCTCCTCGGGGTGCCATTGCACGGCGACCGCCCACCAGTCACCGGGTCCTCTCCACTCGAGGCCTTCGATGATTCCGTCCGGCGCCCACGCGGTGGCGCGGAGGCCCTCGGCCACGCGGTCGGCAGCTTGATGGTGGAACGAGTTGACACGAAGGCGGGTAGAGCCAAGCGTGCGCGCGAGTGCCGAACCCGCTTCGATGTCGACGTCGTGCACGCGCGCCGATCGAGGGCCTGAAGGGTCATGATCCAGCGAGCCGGGGCGTTGGCTCGGAATGTCCTGCACGAGCGAGCCGCCGAGCGCGACGTTGAGCAGCTGGAGGCCCCGACAGATGGCGAACGTTGGGCACGCGGCCGTGCGCGCGGCCTCGACCAGTGCTATCTCCGTGGCGTCACGCTGCGGATTCGTGCCTTCGACGGTTGCATCGCGCGATGAGTCGTACCGGTCCGGATCGATGTCTTCGCCGCCAGTGAGCACGAGCCCGTCGCATGCGCCGATGATCAACGCGGCATGCGAGAGTCCGGAGAGCGGCGGGACGACAAACGGCAGCGCGCCGGCTCGCTCGATCGCTTCGACGTACGCGGCGTTCAACCGAACGCGTCGGCGATTGTCGTCCGTGTACATGGTGGCTGAGATCGCGATGCGCGGTGGCCGCGCGGTCGCAGCCAGATCGGTTCGTGACATGCGTAGTGAGAAGAAGATGCCGTGTGGGTTGCGCGCGCGGCCGAGCGATTCGTATCGTAACGGGACAGCCAGCATTTTCGCGAGGGTGCCGTATGCCTACCTACGAATACCAGTGCCACGCCTGTCAGGCGACGTTTTCCGTGCGCGAATCGATTTCGCAACACGGCCACGCGGACGTTACGTGCCCGCACTGCCGGTCGCGCGACGTGGAGCTCCGGATGAGCGAGTTCTACGCGAAAACGCCGCGCAAATCGTAATGACCGTTCACCCCGTTGGGCGTCGAGGATGGGCGCCATGTTCGAGAACATGAGACAAGCTTGGCGCGACGCGATGAGCCGCGCGTCCTCTCCTGCGGAAGGGCGCGCGGTTCTTGCGATGATGCGCCAGGCACTGGTGGAGGCGAAGGTGGGCGTGTCGCAGGTGCGCGATGCGCTCGGCGCGACGCGCGCGCAGTTGGCCCGCGAACAGACTGAGCTGGAGACCGCGGAACGCCGCGGGCGAATGGCCGCGGAGATTCGCGACGATGAAACGGTTCGGATCGCCGAGCGCTACGCGACGAAGCATCGCGGGCGGGTGACGATGCTCGAGCGCAAGCTCGAGGCGCAAACCTCGGAGCTGGCGTTGGCGGAGCAGGAGCTGGCGGAGATGACGGAGCAGTTTCACGCGATGGCGGCGGGCGGCGGCGTGCGCGGTATGGGCGTGCCGGGTGGGGCGACATCGGCAACGACCGACCCGCTCGCGGAATCGACGGACGCGTCGCTGGACGCCGACCTGGCCGGACTGCGACGGGCGGCCGAGCAGACGGCACGCGAGGCGGACGCAGAGCGGCGGCTCGAGGAGCTCAAGCGCCGCATGGGCCGCTGAGCACAAGCGCCGGGCGCCGGATGCCGGGCCGCGTTGCGTTAGGCGTCGGTGCGGCGGCGGTGGCGCTCGGCGTGGCGGGATCGCCGGCGGCGTCGCAGGTGGCGGGGCGCGCAGTGCCGTGCGCGGGTCAGCGCATTTCCGAGATCGAGGTGCAGACGCGGCCGCCGTACTACCCGCGCAACGGCAAATGGTGGACGACGCCGCTCGGCATCCTCTCCTCCATTCACTCCAACACGAAACCCGAGGTGGTGCAGCGGTTCATGCTGCTGCAGCCCGGTATGGCATGCGACTCGGCCGGCGTGGCCGAATCCGAGCGCATTTTGCGCGCGCAGCCGTTCATCGCGCAGGCGCAGATTTCGACCTACGACGACGGCGCCGGCGGCGTGATCCTGTTGGCCGAGACGACCGACGAGTTCACGCCGATCCTTGCGTTAGGCATGTCCGGCCACAGCCCCTACCTCAAGTCCTTTCGCGTCGGCGAGGGCAACTTCCTTGGCGGTGGCCGCTCGGTACAGGTGGAGTGGGCCGACGGCCAGTTCCGCGATACCTACGGGATTCGGTACACGGACTACCAGTTCGTTGGCCGCCCATGGCACTTCAACCTCGCACTGGAGCAGTTCGACCTCGGACAGAGCAACCTGTTGATGGACCTCAGCCATCCGTTCATCACCGACCGGCAGCGCATCGCGTGGCGGGTGATCGGACTGGATCGGAGCGATGTATTCGGATTCGATCGCAGCGACCTCGAGCCGGTGCCCATCGGACTCGATCGCAAGTTCGCCGACGTGGGCGGCGTGGTGCGCATTGGCGGACGGCGGCAGCTCACTCTCTTCGGCTTCTCGGTCTCGCACGAGGCCGACCATGTCGGACTGCCGCCCGACCCGGACTCGCTCGTCAACTTCGATTCGCTGGTGGCGCGATTTCCCGCGCGCCGCAACACCCGCATCAATGTTCTGTGGGGCCTCCGCAACCTGAGCTTTCTGCCGGTGCAGCACTTCGACGCGCTCGAGGCCACGCAGGACGTGCGCACCGGCTTTCAGTTAGGCACGCTGCTCGGCCGCGGGGTGCGGATCCTCGACGGACACGACGATGATCTCTTCCTGGCGAGCGACGGCTACATCGGCTACGGGACGCCGCAGACGTTCGGCTATCTCACCGCGACCGCCGAAGGCCGTCAGGATTATCGGACGCGCGGGTGGGACGGGATTCTGGCCAGTGCGCGACTGATGATGTACCGGCGACTCACGACCGATCACACGCTGGTCGGCACCGTCGACTGGGGCAGCGGCTGGGACCAGCGCGTGCCGTTCCAGCTTGCGTTAGGCGAAGTGGACGGCGGCGTGCGCGGGTATCTCGATTCGCAGGACGCGGGGGCGATGCGCGGTGTGGTGCGCCTCGAGGACCGCTGGGTGATCGGGCGCGTGCGCGACCAGGCGGCGGTCGGGCTGGCGTTTTTCGCCGACGCCGGCCGCGTGTGGGCGGGCGACGCGCCATTCGGCATCACGACGCCCGTCAAGACCGGCGTCGGCGTGGGACTGCTCGGTGCGTTTCCGCCTGGATCGCAACAGACGTGGCGCCTGGATCTGGCCCTGCCGGTGAATCACGACGCGCACGCGAAGTGGGAAGTGCGGTTGAGCGTGCTCAACGCGAGCCACCTCTTCACCCGCGAGCCGCGAGATATCCGGTTCAGCCGCGAGCTCGTGTCGCCGTCGAGCGTGTTTACGTGGCCGTGATCCGGGACGGCATGATGCGCTCCGGCGGCTGCGTGCCGCCGGCCGCTTGCTGTTCGGCCCACGATACGACCGTCGGCGTTTGTTTGATGCACGCCGCCAAATGGCCCGGCTCTTTTTCCTCGAGCGGCGGAACGAGCCGCGTGCACGCCTCGTCTTTGCGGGGGTGCGGGCAGCGCGGATGGAAGGGGCATCCCGTGGGCGGGTTCGCCGGCGATGGAACGTCGCCGCTCAAGATGATGCGCTGACGTTCGCGCGTCGGATCCGGCACTGGTACCGCGGACAACAACGCCTGCGTATACGGCATGATCGGCTGGCGGTACAGGTCGACGGCGTCGGCCAACTCGACGATGTGTCCCAGGTACATCACCGCCACGCGATCGGCGATGTGCTCCACCACCGACAGGTCGTGCGCGATGAACAGGTACGCGAGCCGGTGCTCGCGCTGCAGGTCCTCGAGCAGATTGATCACTTGGGCTTGCACCGACACATCGAGCGCGCTCACCGGCTCATCGCACACGATGAAGCGCGGCTCGACCGCGAGCGCGCGCGCGATGCCGATACGCTGGCGCTGTCCACCCGAGAATTCGTGCGGGTAGCGCGACGCGACGTCCGCGCGCAGACCGACTTCGTCGAGCAGCTCGCGAACGCGCGCGTCCGCGGCCTCGCCGTCGGCCAGCTTGTGAATCGTCAGGCCTTCGCGCACGATCGCGCCCACGGTCATCCGCGGGTTGAGCGACGAGAACGGGTCCTGGAAGATGATCTGCATCTGGCGGCGGAGTCGCCTGAGCGCTTCGCCGTCGAGTGCGCGAACGTCGATGCCATCGAACCGAATGTCGCCGGACGTGGGCTCGATGAGGCGCAGGATCGAGCGGCCGGCCGTCGTTTTCCCGCACCCCGATTCGCCGACTAACGCCAGCGTCTCGCCGGGCATCACGTCGAGCGAGATGCCATCCACCGCGCGCACGGCGCCCACGCGGCGGCGGAACACGCCGCGGCTCACGGGAAAGTGCTTGACCAGGTCGCGCACCGCGAGCAGCGGCGCTGCGCCCTGCGTCTGCGCCGCCGGACGGACCGACTCTGCGTTAGGCGCGGTCACGATGCGGGCGCCGCTCCGGCGACGGCCGCGCGCGGAGACTGTCGCCGCGCCGGCTCCGCCGCGAGGTGGCACCGCGATACGTGGCCGGGCGCGATCTGGTACAGGGGCGGCGCTTCCGTGCGGCAGCGGTCCCACGCGTACGCGCAGCGATCGTGAAAGCGGCAGCCCGCCGGCCATTCGGTGGGCGACGGCACCGTCCCCGGAATTACCGTTAGGCGCTCGCGCCGGTCGCCCATGCGCGGCATCGCGCTCAACAGGCCTTCGGTGTAGGGATGATGCGCCGCGGCGAACAGCGTGCGCACGGGCGCTTCCTCGACGATTTGCCCCGCGTACATCACGAGCACCCGCGATGCCGACTCGGCGATGACGCCCAAGTCGTGCGTGATGAGCAGGATGGACATGCCCACGCGCTCCTGCAGGTCCGCGAGCAGCTCCAGGATCTGCGCCTGGATCGTCACGTCGAGCGCGGTGGTGGGCTCGTCGGCGATGAGCAGCGCGGGATGCATCATGAGCGCCATCGCGATCATCGCGCGCTGGCGCAAACCGCCCGACAACTGGTGCGGGTATTCTCGCGCGCGCTCGGCCGGCTCAGGGACGCCTACTTGTTGCAGCATGTCGACCGCTCGATCCCACGCGTCGCGCCGCGATGCCGTGCTGTGCACGCGCGCGACCTCGGCGATCTGGTCGCCCACCGTGAACACTGGATTGAGCGACGTCATCGGCTCCTGAAAGATCATCGAGATGCGATTGCCGCGAATGTCGCGGATGGCGCGATCGTCGAGGGACAGGAGATCGCGGCCCTCGAACTCGATGCGGCTGCCCGGCTCGATGCGTCCGGGTCGCTCGATCAGTCGCAGAATCGAAAGGGACGTCACCGATTTGCCGCAGCCTGATTCGCCGACCAACCCGACTGTTTCGTGCGGCATCACGTCGAACGACACGCCGTCGACGGCGCGCGCCACGATCCGGCCGGCGTGAAACCACGTGGACAGCTCGCGGACCTTGAGGAGCGGTGCGGAAGCAGGGCTCGTCATCACCCGTCAACCTGACGCGGGTCCAGCGCGTCGCGCAAGCCATCGCCAAGAAGATTGAACGCCATCACCGTGATCACGATCGCCAGCCCGGGGAACGTCGAGATCCACCAGAGCGACGCGATCTCGTCGGCGCCGTCGAGGATCATGTTGCCCCAACTGGCGGCCGGCGGCCGCACGCCCACGCCGAGGTACGACAGGCCCGCTTCCACGATCAACACGTTCGCGATGCCGAGCGTGATCGACACGATGACGGGCGAGAGCACGTTGGGCAGGATGTGGCGCCACAGAATGTGGCGGTCGCTCGCGCCCAACGCACGCGCGGCGACGACCATGTCCCGCTCGCGCAGCGACAGCACCTGGGCGCGCACCACGCGGCTCACGCCAAACCATCCGGTGAGGCCTAACAGAAGAATGAGCACCGGCAGCGGCACCGGCGCCCACAGCGCGAGCACGGCGATCAACAGCAGGATGCGCGGCACGGAGAGCGCGGCATCGATGAGGCGCATCATGATCGTGTCGACGCGGCCACCCACGTATCCGGCGATCGCGCCGTACGCCGTCCCGACGGACGCGGACACGACGATGGCCAGCAGCGCGACGCTCAGCGACACGCGCGCGCCGTAGAGCGCGCGGCTGAACACGTCGCGGCTGGCGAAATCGGTGCCGAACGGGTGCGCGAGCGAGGGCGGCAGGTTCTTGAGCCGCACGATGTCGGGCTGGGCGATGGGCGAGTACGGCGCGAGCCATGGCGCGAGCACGGCGATCACGAGCAGGGCGACCACCACGCAGAGCGCGACGAACGCGGCGTGGTTGTCGCGGAGGCGCGTGAGCGCGAGGCGCCACGGCGATCCGTTGTCGACGTCGCCCGCGCGCGCCACGGCGCCGCAGATGAGCGTCGTCAGGACGGCGGCGGCGATCCAGACGAGCGTGTGCACGTCACTCGAGCCGGACGCGGGGATCGACCACGGCGTACAGCGCGTCGGCCAAGAAGCTGCCGGTGATCACGAGCACGCTGGCGATGACGACGGCGGCGCAGAGCAGCGGGTAGTCGCGCGTGCCGATGGCCTCGACGGTGAGCAGTCCCATGCCGGGCCACGAGAACACCTTTTCGATGAACACCGATCCGCCTAACAGGACGGGCAGCGCGAGTCCGAACAGCGTGATCACCGGCAGCAGCGCGTTGCGCAGCACGTGGTGCAGGAGCACGCGGCGCTCGGCGACGCCCTTGGCGCGCGCGGTGAGCACGAAGTCCTCGCCCGCGACGTCGAGCAGCGCCGCACGTTGAAACCGCGCGATGGCGGCGGCGCTGAGCAGCGCGAGCGTGCACGCCGGCAGCACGAGGTGCCACAGCCGATCGCCGATCCGCTGCCAGAATCCATAGTAGGGATACATGACGGGATCGAACATGCCCGTCACCGGGAACACCCTCCAGACGAACGCGAACAGGAAGAGCAGCATCAGCGCGAGCCAGAAGTCCGGCATCGAGTAGAAGAACAACGAGCCGAGCCCCAGGGACCAGTCCAGCGGGCGCCCGCGGTGCCGGGCCTGGACGAGGCCTAACGCAATGCCGGCGGCGAACGCCAGCACGAGCGCGACGCCCATGAGCAGCAGGGTGTTGGGCAGCGCCGTTGCGATCACGGCGCTCACGGGCCGTCGATGCGGAAACGAAAACCCGAAGTCGCCGTGCACCATCATCGTGAGCCACCGTCCATACTGCACGGACAGGGGCTGGTCGAGACCGTACACGTGCCGGTAGTGCGTGCGGACGGCGGGCGGCGTGAGCGGGCTGTCGAGCGACGCGGCAATCGGGTCGCCCGGCGCCAGGTGCAGCAAAAAGAATGTGGCGGTGGCGACCAGCCAGATGATCAGAATGCCGTGAGCCGCGCGGCGCAGGAGCAGCCGAAGCACGTCAGCGTCCGGCGCGAATGCGCCGCCGGACGCCGCTCACCATCGCGACCCGGGCAAGCCTAACGTTGGGCCTCGGCGAGCCGGATCTGATCGCGCGGAATGCGTTCGGCGGACGGAATGTACCATTGCGAGATGTTAGCGAACCACTGATCGGCGCGCATGTCCACCGGGTGGATCCGCTTCTGCACCGCGGCCACGGTGGCGGGCTCCCAGAGCCAGATCGCGGGCGCGTCTTCGTTCATCACGGTGTACGCGCGCAAATAATAGGACTTGGCGCGCGCCGGGTCGAACTGGGCAATGGCGGTGTCGACCAACGCGTCGAACTGGGGATTCTCGTACGAGCCGGCATTCCCGCCATCCTTGGCCTTCGCGGCGTCGATGCCCCAGCCCTGCAGGATCGAGCTCGGATTGCCGTCGGATTGCATCGCTTCGATCAACGTCTGGAACTGACGCGACTCGCTGCGCTGGCGAACCGTGACGTTGTCGGCGGTCTCGATGTCGGCCTTCACGCCGACGTCCTGAAACATCGATTGGAGCAAGACTGCCGTCTGCATGCGCACGGCGCTCGACGTGGGCACGAGGATGCTGAACCGGAGCGGCATGCCGTTCTTGACCCGTACGCCGTCCGCGCCCGCACGCCAGCCGAGTGTGTCGAGCAACCGGCGGGCGCTGTCGGGGCTGTACGGCAGCTCGGCGACTGTGCTGTCGAAGTAGGGCAGCGCGCGCGTGTACGGTCCGTACGCCACCGAGCCTAACGAGTCGAACACGCTCTTGGTGACGCGCCGGCGGTCGATCGCCATCGTGAGCGCGCGGCGGAGCGACCGATCGGCGAACAGTGCGTTAGGCTTGGACTGGTCGTGCGGGTCGCGCTCGTTGAACACCAGGTAGCCGTACGCCATCGACGGATATTGGACGAGCTTTATGTTAGGCGTGTGCGCCGCGCGCTGGATGTCGGGCGGCGCGACGAACTCGATGAAGTCGGCGTCGCCGGACAGCACGCGCACGAGGCTCGCGTTGGGATCGGGCGCAATACTCCAGATGAGCCGCTCCAGGCGCGGACGGCCGCGGTGATACGACGTGTCGGCCTGCAGTTCGATCGTCTGCCGCGGCACCCAGCTCACGAAGCGATACGGTCCGCTGCCTATGGGATGGCGGGCGAACGGCGACGACTGCAATTGCGACGGATCGGTGCCGGCTAACGCGTGTCGCGGCAGAATGCGCATCTGATACGCGGCGTCGTAAAACTGGCCGGGATACCGCTTCTTGAACCAGAACACCGCGATCGAGGAATCGGGCGTGCTCACCGAGTCGATGTTCGCGAGCAAGGGCGCCACGAACGAGCCGACCTTCGGATTCTTGTACAGGTCGATCGTGAACTGCACATCGCTCGAGCGAACGGGCACGCCGTCGTGCCACCGCGCCGCGGAGTCGATGTGGAAGGCGATCGTTAGGGAGTCCTTGCCCCAGGTCCAGGAATCAGCGAGCTCACCGGTCCAACCCTGATCGCCGATCGGATCCAACTGGGCGCCGGGACGCGCGAGGTTCTCGAAGATGAGACCATCCACCTCGAAGCTGGTCGCGTTGACCGTGATCGGCGGAAACAGCGCATCAGCGTCGCCGCCGACGGCGATCACCATGGTGCCGCCGTATTCGCCGCTTTGGGTGCGTGAGCGATCGCCGTGCTGGCAGGCGATCACCGCCAACAGCGGAAGTATCGACGACGCAACGAGTGGGGTTCGCATGATCACGGATTTGCGAGAGAGGAGGTTCCGGATCGGCGTTGGGAGTGAGGCCGCCGCACCGTGAAGACGATCAGTCTGGCGAGATGATTCTTCCGACCTCCTTTACAGCCCTCGTAAACCACGTCGGCGAGCCCAGCCGTGTGGGCATGACCGCACGGTCCAACAATGGGGACAATGCACCGGTGAGGCAAGGAAAACGTGGTGGGCGTCTATTAGTGGGCCAGTTTGACGGTCGCTCGCGTGGAGAGCTTCCTCGCTCGGAGGAACACGCATTGAGCGGATAACAGCGCGGATTGAACGGATCGCTCGTCTACGGTGACACGGTCAGTCCTCGCCGGCAGCTACCGGTGCTCCCGACACCCACAGCGGTGGGAGCGCGACGTGAGGGCTAACGGGAGGCGCGCATGGACGGCGCTTTGTGAAAAGGATAACGACAGGGATAACAACAAGGATAACTACAGGCATTGCTCTGCTCCGCGAGGGAAGAACGATCACAATGGCGAGAGCAGTTCTTTGGTTTTGAACAAACAACACGACACATCTATCCACTCGCAGCAGTGCCGCCGCTCGCAGCAGAGCGATGCCTGTAGTTATCCCTGCAGTTTCCTTGTAGTTATCCTTCAGAACAGAGTGAGGAAGCCCTCCACGCGTACCCGCGGTCAGTCACCACCGCGAACTCGAGAGGAGCCGGAAGACCGTTTTTTGACCGTGCTGTGTCCGTTGTGTCGGTGCGTTGTCCGTTTACTCGCAAGCGTAGATGCCCGACGGAGTCGCATCGGCAGCCGACGCCACGTTGATCCACTGCCTGGCCCGTTCTTGCCGCGCACGTTAGTTATTCCGATAGCGAGCCACGCGTGCGCTCGCGTGGAGGCAACGATGGATGATCGGAAATCCACGGACAGACGCTCGTTCTTGCGGTCCGCGTTGCTGAGTGCGGCCGCGCTCTCGCTGAGCGCGCGCGAGGTGCTCGGCGTCGCACGCGGCCCGGGCGATGACATGCCCGACGCCGCCAAGAAAGTCCTCCGCGAACACTTCGGCACGCGGACCATCAAGGATGGCCACGTGAGCCTCGACCTTCCCGAGGTCGCGCCCGACAGCCGCGAGGTCCCGATCTTCATCGAGACCGATCTGCCGATGGACGCCGACCACTACGTGAAAGCCATCCATCTCATCGTCGACCACAATCCCGACATCTACGTGGCCGGCTTCGAGCTCACGCCCGCGTTAGGCAAAGCATCGATCGACACGCGCATCAAGATGCGCCGCAGCTCCGAGGTGCGCGCGATCGTCGAGACCAACACGGGCCACTTGTGGTGGGCGCACAAGCTCGTGTACACCACGCTCAACGGATGCGTGTGACATGACGCCCGCCGCGACTCCGCTCACCGGCGACGCCCGGATCCTCCTGCCGCCCGGAATCCAGAAAGACGCCGTGATCTACGTGCGCGCGCTCATCGCGCACCCGATGTACACGGGCATGTCGCGCGACGAAAAGGGCGCGCTCATCCCCGAGTACTACATCAAGAGCGTCGACATCACCTACAGCGGCCACCGCGTCGCGCGGTTCGAGTGGACGTCGGGCTTAAGCCGCGATCCGTACGTAGCGTTCCCCCTGCGCGCGACACACGAGGGACCGCTGCACATATCGTGGACGGACACCAAGGGACGCGTCTACACGCAGACTGCCGCCATCGCGTTCGGCGGATGATCCGCCGCGCCGCGACGATCGCCGCGGCTTTAGCGGTGCTCGCGGCCCACGCCGCACCCGCCCAACGGACCGTCATCCCGCAGTCGCTCTCCGCCGACACGGCGACGCGAGCGGCGTTGGCGAGCCGCTATCCGCGCGACCGCTCGGACACGCTGCCCGCGTTCCCGCTGCGCGCGCTCGCCCCGAACGTGTACGCCGTGTTAGGCGACACCGGACGCGGCGTCGAGGGCCGGCCTAACGCTGGGTTCGTGGTCACACCGGCCGGCGTCGTCGTCATCGACGCGCTGGCGAGCCCGGGCGAAGGCCGTGTGCTGATGCGCACGATCCGCACCGTCACGCAGGCGCCGGTGCGCTACCTCGTGCTCACCCACCATCACCCGGACCACACGTTCGGCGCCATCGTGTTCAAGCGTGGGGGCGCGCGGATCATCGCGCATCCCGATCGCCGCACGCTCGCCAACATCGATGGCGACGACCGCCTCGCCAGCGACTGGACCGGCGTGATGGGTCTCGAGCAGATGCGCGGCTTCGCCTACGCCGACACACCGGACATCGCGGTGCGACGCGACACGGTGCTCGATGTGGGCGGCACCCGAATCCAGATCGTACGGCCCGGACCGGCACATACCGCGGGCGACCTCATGGTGTGGCTGCCCGGCAACCGCGTGCTGTTCGCCGGCGATGTCCTCGTCGAAGATGGCGTCTCGATGATGGTCGACGGCAGTTCGACCGCCATGCTCGGTGCACTCGCGCGAATCGATTCGCTCGACCCACGGATCGCCGTGCCCGGGCACGGCCGGCTTGCACCGGAGCCCGCAACGCTCGTCGCAACCACGCGATGCTACGTGCTCCGACTGCGCGACACGATGCGCCGCGCCGTGGCTGACGGCGTGCGCATGGGCCAGGCCCTCGACCGGTTGCCAGCGGCCGATCGCGACCGTCCGGTGTCGCTGCATTCGCGTCTCAGGCGCAACGCCGTGCGTGTGTACAGCGAGATGGAGCAGGCGCTGCTCGGGTCTCCGCCCTCCAAACAAGCACTCGCCGCCGAAGCCGGGCAGCTCGCCGCCTGCCCGCGCTGATCCAGGCTCTCCCGAGCCGCGCGGCCGAGCCGCGCTCGGAGAGCGTTGCCGGGTGGGCGCTTAGCCCTCAAGGGCCGCCGTACCGCACCGATACTCCTGGTTGACCGCGGGCCAGTATCAGCGGTCGCCGCAACCACTTGGCTCCGTGTGGCGCCGCCCTGCGCGGCGCCGACTGTCCTCCGTTAGACGAGTCGTTCACGACATGCACTGGTTAGCACAGATCGCCCAACGCGCGGGGCTGCCGCGCGCCGAAAGTCTCGAAATTCCCGCCGACATGTCGACTCCGATGGCCTGGGCCGGCATCGAGCAGCATTGTGGGCTGGGCGAAGATGTGCTCGTGCGCGCCGTCGCCGCGGCAACCGGGCTCGCGGTCGCCGATCTCGCCGATGCGCATCCGCCGGCGCGCCGCCTCGTGCCCGATCGCATCGCGCGCCGGTGGTCTGTGATCCCGCTGCGCGAGACCGACAAGCACATCGTCGTCGCGACGAGTGATCCGTCTAACGTCGAAGCCGAGCAGGCCATCGCGTTCGCTTCCGGCCGACGTGTGATGTTCGAAATCGCGAGCCCGGCCATGTTGCACGCAGCGCTCGCCGTGCCCGGCCAACCGATCGCGCCGGCGTCCGCGACGCCCGTGACCGGCACCAAACCGGTCGCGCCCGGCGGTTTGCCCCTCGACGCCGCGGGCATCGGGCAGCTCGCCGACAGGTTGATCGCCGACGCCGTGGCCGCGGGCGCCAGCGACGTGCAGCTCGAGCCGGCCAAGACCGGCGGCATCGTGCGCTTCCGCGTCGACGGCGTCGTTAGGCCATACGGCGAATTCGATGCGTCGGATTTCGAGCGCCTCGTGTCGCGCGTGAAAGCGATGGCGCGTCTCGCGACGGCGGTACGCACGCGTCCGCAGGACGGCAAGATCAAGTTGTCGGCTGGTCCCGCCGCGGGACTCGAGCTGCGCGTGGCCACTATCCCCACCCGCGAAGGCGAGCGCGCCACCGTCCGCATACCGACAGCCGGCGACGCCCGCTCGCTCGCCGACCTGGACGCGATGCCGGACGATCTGGCGCGTCTGCGCGAGCTCGTCACGGCGCGCTCGGGGCTCGTGCTCGTGTGCGGCGCGCAGAGCTCGGGACGCACCACCACCGCGTACGCGCTCGCGCGCGAGATCGTCGCGCGCGGGACGCCGGTCACGAGCGTCGAAGATCCGATCGAGACCTGCGTCGCCGGCGTGTCGCAGATGCAGGTCGACATGCGCACCGGCCTCACGGTAGCGGCACTGACGCGCGAGGCGATGGCCGCCGACGGCGCCGCGATCCTCGTGGGCGAGCTGCGCGACCGCGAAACGGCGGACCTCGCCGTCCAGGCGGCGACGACCGGTCACCTCGTGGTTGCCGTGCTCCAGGCCTCGAGCGCACTCGGCGCCATCGATCGGTTAGGCGAGCTCGGGTTGGGCCGCACGCGGATCGCCGCCGCGCTGCACGGCATCGTGGCGCAGCAGCTCCTGCGCCGGGTGTGCACGGCGTGCGGCGGCGCGCCTAACGCAGCACCGTGCACGCGTTGCGGCGGCAACGGATTGCGCGGACGCGTGCCGGTGTTCGAGATCGTGGCCGCGACGCCGCCGCTGCGCGAGCTCATCGCCGATGGTGCACCACCCTCCGTGCTGCAGCGCAGCATGGCGGCCGCCGGATCGCGGTCGATGCACGACGGCGCCGCCGCGCGCATCGCGACCGGCCACACCACGCGAGATGAAGCCGAGCGCGTGCTGGGCGCCGCGCCGCAATCGGCCACCGCCGCGAGATCGGGCGAGTCGCGCCGCATCCTCGTGGCCGACGATGACGAGATCGCGCGTCACCTCGCCTGCACGCTGCTCGCCCAACAGGGGTTCGAGCCGCACGAAGCGAGCGATGGCGCCGTCGCCATCGAGCTGCTGTCATCCGATCGCCGATTCGCCGCCGTCGTGCTCGACCTCCACATGCCGCGCGTCGATGGCCGGTCGGTGCTCGGGCACATCCGCCGCACGCCTAACCTTGCCGCGCTCCCGGTCGTCGTGCTCACCGGTTCCGGCGACTCCAAGACCGAAGTCGAAATAATCGACGCCGGCGCCGACGACTATCTGTCCAAGCCGGCCGACCCTCCACGCTTTCTGGCTCGCGTGCGTGCCGTGCTGCGCCGCGCCGCCGCGTGAAAACACCCATGCCGACCACTCCCCCCGCCGATGCGTCGGCGGTCGAGCTCGACCGCGCGCTCGAGCGCCTGCGCCGCTTCGGCGGCGACGCGCTGCTGCGCGACATGATCGACCTGTTCCTCGAGCACGCGCCCAAGCGCATCGCCGCCTCGCGCCAGGCCCTCGCCGCCAACGACCTCGCCCCCGTTCGCCTGTCGGTGCACTCGCTCGTGTCGAGCTGCGCGCAGTTAGGCGCGGAGCAGATGCGCCGCCTGAGCGCCGAGGCCGAGCAGGCCGTGGCCAACGATCCCGGCGCACTCGCGGGATTGCTCGAGGCGCTGGACCGCGAATTCGCGATCGTCCAGCCGCTGCTCGCGGCGGCGCGCCCAACGGATCGGGCCGCGTCATGAAGACCATCGCCGTCATCGAAGACAACGCCGACAATAGGCTGTTGTTGCGCGCGCTGCTCGACGAGCGATTCAACATCGTCGAGTTCGAGACGGGCGCCGATGCCATCGCTGGCCTCCCGCACGCAGGGGCCGAGCTCGTCCTACTCGACATCTCCCTGCCGGGCATGGATGGCGTCGAGGTGCTCACACGCCTGCGCGAGGACTCGCGCACGTCTCCGCTGCCCGTCGTCGCGCTCACCGCGCACGCGATGGCCGGCGATCGCGAGACGTATCTCCGCGCCGGCTTCGACGACTACGTCACCAAACCGATCGTCGACGAAACCGTGCTGTTCGACGCGATCGACCGCCAGTTAGGCAGGAGCGCGGCGTGAGTCGTCCCCGCGCCAGGCTCGTCGGTACGCTCGCGGCATGCGTCGTAGTCCTCGGCGTCGTGGGCGCGATTGCCGTGCGCCACACCCGCGAGGTGGCCACCCAGGAACGCTCGATCGCGCACTCGTACGAGGTGAAATCCATGGTCAACGCGTTGAGCGTGCAGCTCGGCGTGCTGGAAATGGATCACGCGCGGCGCGCGTTCTCGGCGCGCGATACGATGCCCGATCACCGCGCACCCGCTGTGGTCAAGATCGGCGCGTTGCTGCGCCATCTGCGCGAGGTGACCGCCGACAACCCCGCCCAGCAGGTTCGCATCATCCGTTTGGGCCGGTTGATCCGCGCGCGACACGCCCAACTGGACACCGTCGTGCGCGCGGCGCTGGGCAACAGTCGCTCGCCGACCAACCTCGCCGCACGCGACACCACGCTGCTCGATTCGATCAACGCGCTCACCACGGCGATGCGCGCCGAAGAAGATTCACTGCTCGTCGTCCGCGTCGAGAGCAGCCGCCGCTCGGTGAACGTCGCGCTGCTGGTGCTCGTCGCGCTCACGCTCATCGCATGCGTCGCGGTCGGCACCGCGGCCACGGGGCTCCTCCGCGAAAACCGCCAACACCGCGCGGCGCTCGCGGCACTCGCCGAGAGCGACGATCGATACCGAGCGCTCGTCGCCGATGTGCAGGACGTGATTTTTCAGACGGACGCCGACGGACGCTGGGTCGTCCTCAACCCGTCGTGGACGCGCATCACCGGCCTAACGGTAGCCGATTGCCTGGGACGACCGGCCATCGAATACGTACATCCAGCCGATGTCGGACAACTGCTCCGCAGCCTGGGCGATCTCTCCAATCGCGTCGAGCAGAGCATTGCCCACCCGTTCCGGCTGCTCGCCCGCGACGGCAGCGTGCGGTGGGTGCAGATGCACGCGCGCGCACACCGTGATGCAAACGGCCATCTGCTGAACATGGGCGGCACACTCAGCGACATCACCGCGCGCATGCAGGTGGAAGAACGCCAGCGCCGCGACGACGAGCGCATGCGCCAGGTGATCGAGGACATCCCGGTGGCCGTCGCGATGTTCGACTGCGACATGCGCTACCTGTTCGCGAGCCGCCAATGGCGCATCAAGTACGCGTTGCAGAAAACGGAAATCGAAGGCCGCTGCCACTACGACGTCGTGCCCGATATCGGCGCGGAGGCCAAGGCGGTGCATCGCCGTGCACTCGGAGGCACCATCGTGCGCCGCGAAGAAGAACGCGTCGTCCGCACCGACGGCACCGAGGATTGGCTCCGTTGGGAAGTGCGCCCGTGGCGCGAGCCGGAAGGCGCGATCGGCGGCATCATCGTCACCACCGAGCGCATCACCGAGCGCAAACGCGCCGAGCAGGAGCGCATGGCGCGCCTCGAGGAGCAGTCCACGCGCGCGTTGCTCGAGGCGAACGAGCAGCGCTACCGCACCGTCGCCGAGGCGCTGCCGCAGATCGTATTCACCGCGCGCCCGGACGGCTACACGGACTACCTGAACCAAAACTGGTTCGCGTACACGGGCCTAACGCAGCAGCAGAGCCTCGGTTGGGCATGGCACGCCGCCGTCCACCCCGATGACATCGATCGCGTGACCGAGCGATGGACCAGGAGCTGCAACGACGGCACCGACTTCGACGCCGAGTACCGCTTCCGCCGCGCGAGCGACGACGTGTACCGCTGGCACCTGGGTCGGGCCGTTGCCGTGCGCGACGACGACGGACGTATCGTGAAGTGGATCGGCACGTGCACCGACATCGACGATCGCAAGCGCGCCGAGAACGCGCTGCGCCAGGTGCGCGAACAGCTCGAGGTGCTGGTCTCGGTCCGCACCAACGAGCTGTCGCGGGCCGTCACCGACCTCCAGTCGGAAATCGCCGAGCGCTCTCGTATCGAGGATGCGCTGCGCGTCGCCAAGGACTCCGCCGAAGCGGCCAACCGCGCCAAAAGCGACTTCCTCGCGCGCATGAGCCACGAGCTGCGCACGCCGCTCAACTCGGTGATCGGCTTCTCCAACGTGCTGCTCAAATCCAAGCGGTCCACGCTCAACACGCAGGACCGCGAGTACGTCGGACGCATCGCGTCTAACGGAACGCACCTCCTCGGCCTGATCAACGACCTGCTCGACCTGTCGAAAATCGAGGCGGGCCGCGGCACGCTCTCGCTCTCGTCGGTGGATCTGAGCGAGCTCGTGGCAACCACGCTCGCGCAGTTCGACAACCAGACGCAGGGCAAGGACGTCGAGCTCATTGCGCACGTGCCATCCGGGCTGCTGCCGCTCGAGACGGATGCCCAACGACTGCGCCAGGTGCTCATCAACCTCGTCGGCAACGCGCTCAAGTTCACCGCGCAGGGCAGCGTGAGCATCCACGTGCGCGCCGACGCCGCGACGTCGCGCGCGACGCGCATCGACGTCATCGACACGGGCATTGGCATTCCGCCGGATCGCCAGGAAAAAATCTTCGAGGCGTTCGAGCAGGCCGACGTCGGCACCGCGCGCCGATACGGCGGCACCGGACTCGGTCTCGCCATCTCGCGCGCACTGTGCCAACTGATGGGGTACTCGCTCGATCTGCGCAGCGAACCGGGCGCGGGATCGACATTTAGCATCGTGATCGTGAAACCGCTGTGCGCGAAAACGCCATCCGGTTCGCTGCCCGCGCTGCTCGCATCGTCCGACGCGGTGCTTGCATAGCGCTTAGCACGGGTTGCGCGCGCGGAAAATGGCGCGTCTTGCAACACGCCAGCGGCGCGGATAGACTAGAGGCCCGCTCGCAATTCCCCGCCATGCCCAGACCCGTCACACACACAGCTCGCCAATTCGTTTTTCTCGGTGAGCGGCTGTGGCTGGATTTTGTCAACACAGATGATCTGCACCGCGGCGTTCGCACCGACGCGCTGCGTGATTTCGATGCGCTCCTCGGCTGGCTCGAGGCGGCGTCCGTCCTCGACGGCGAACGAGCGTCTGGCATTCGGCGGCGCGCTCAGCAGCAGCCCGCGGGCGCAACGGCGGCGCTCGCGGATGCGCGGCGCGTGCGCGCGGTGTTGCGCGCGTTGGCCGAGCGCGGCATCACGGCGAACGATGTGCGTCTGAACGCCGTACGCGAGATCAATCGTGTGTTGGGCCGGAGCGCAGGCGTTCGCCGCCTGGAGAGTCGCCCCGATGGAGAGTTCGTACGGAGTTTCGTTCCGGTAGGCGACGCGTTTGCGGGCTTGATGATTCCCGTCGTCGAGTCGGCCGCGGATGCGCTCGTGTTGGGCGAGCTCGTGCGTGTGCGACGCTGCGCCGATCAGCGGTGCCCTCGTGTGTTCTTCGACGGAACGAAAAACGGGCGACGCCGCTGGTGCGACATGTCATCGTGCGGCAATCGCGCCAAAGCGGCACGGCATCGCCGCAAACTCACCGAAGATCGACTCGTCGTCACCCGCTGAAAACACGAAGAGCCGGCGCCGCGCTCCGTGCGCGACGCCGGCTCTTCGTGGATTAGCGTTGTTTTAGACGCCGACCGTTTGCGGTCCGCGACCTTTGATGTAGCCCATCTCGGTCGCGTAGTCGACGAGCTTCTTCTGCAGAATGTGCCGTCCGCGGAAGAGCCGCGATTTCACCGTTCCTTCGGGCACGCCGAGTATCTCGGCGATTTCCGCATACCGCAACCCGTGCACATCGCTCAAGACGACCGCTGTGCGATATTCCTCGGGCAACGCGTCGATGGCGCGAGTGACCTCGTCGTCCACGAACGAATCGTAGAACTGGCCTTCCGGATCCGCCTCGCCGACGACCTCGTTGCCCGACCAACCATCGATCTCCTCGGGCAGCGGCAGCTCGCGCGACGTGACGCGGCGGCGGCGACTAACGAACACGTGGTAGAGAATCGTGAACAACCACGCGCGCGCGTTCGTCCCCAGCCGGTACTGCTCCCAGCGCTCGAGCGCGCGCAACACGGTCTCGGAGACGAGGTCTTCGGCCTCATCCCGTGCGTGCGACAACTTGAGGGCGAAGCTGAACAAGGCGTCCAATTGTGAAAGCACTTCCGACTCGAACATCGCGCGACGCTCGCGCGGATCGGTGGGTGCGCTCTCTATTTCGACCACCGGAGCCGCGGCCCCGGCGGGCCGAGCGCGCAGAGGAGCCAGGTCCTCGCGCGACTGCGTTCTCTCTTTTGTCATCATCGGCCACTCTCCTTCCCCACCGACCGCTCCGTGCTCACCAATTCTCGGACCGCGCTGTCGCGCCGATCGTCCGCTCGAACATGGCACATCACGAAACGCCTGAGACCAGATGCCACATCCTCGAGAACGACGACGTCGCGTTTCACGCGAGACATGAATAGCGCGCCTTCGAGGGTGGCGACGATAAATCGGGCTAACGCTTCGGTATCGACATCATCCACCATTTGCGGTCGTGCTTCCCAGAACAGTGCTTGCAACTGGCCGGTCCATCGCTCGAACAGCGCATCGACGTGCTTGCGGAACCCTTCGTGCTGTTCGGCCATTTCAGTTGCCAGCGCGCCGCATGGGCTCACGCCTTCGCAGCAGCCGCGCTCGGCGTGGCTCTCCACGATCCAGTCGATGAACTCGTCTAACCGGGCCAGCGGAGGCAGCATCGGGTCTCGCAGCACCGCGAGCCCGCTTTCGGCGAATACATCGAACTGGTGGAGCAATACCGCGTAGCCGAGTTCTTCCTTCGACTTGAAGTAGTGATAGAAGTGGCCTTTGCCGCAGAGCCCAGCTTCGTGGATCACGTCTTCCACGGACGTCTGCTGGAATCCTTGGCGACCCATCACGGCTGTCGCGGCTTCCACGATCTGCATTCGGCGATCTTTCATGGCGACGTATGATAAGACCGATCGGTCCAAAACGCAATGCCCGAGTGCCTGGCGCTATAAATTGTTTGTAAATAAAGTGTTACATTACAGTTGGCAAATCCAACACGCAGTTTTGACGATTCTCTAACCGCGACTTCTGGACCGTGCGGTCCACTGCCCCAAGACCCGCACCCAGCCTGGTTATCTTGATGTCCCACCTCGGTTCCCGGCGACTCCCATGCCTCCTGTAAGCGTCATCCGCACGTATTTGGAGCTCACCGAGCCGGGACAGTTGCGCGGCACGGAGGCGGATGATCGCCTGCAGGTTGCGCGCGTGCATGCATGCCCGCCCTCGTTTTTCCGCTACCTCTACTCGGAAGTTGGGCGCAAGCACTACTGGCGAGATCGCTTGGATTGGAGCGACGGGCAGATCGTGACGTACCTGGCGACGCCCGGTATCGCGTTATGGGTGGCGTGGCTGGACGGCGCGCCTGCCGGCTACTTCGAGCTCCGCCGCGCGGAATCCGGAGATACCGAGATCGTCTACTTCGGTCTCATGCCGGAGCGGACGGGACAGGGCTGGGGCAAGCAGTTACTCACGCGCGCCGTCAGGCAGGCGTGGGCCGACGGCGCGCGGCGCGTCTGGCTGCACACGTGCACGCTCGACAGCCCGCACGCGCTGCCTAACTATCGGGCGCGCGGTTTCGTGCCGTTCCGCGAGGAGCACTACGTCACCGACATCGAGGACCCGCCTGCGGGCGCCTAACGGAAATCGCGGCGGCTGGTGTTCCTGTTCCGAATTGCGGCGACGAAACGTCTCGCGGGAGGAATAGCGAGCGTCTCTGGCGCATCGAAGCGCATGACCCCACTACCGAAACTCAGTCTTGGCGCCGGATTCGGTCCGTCCTTGTTGTTCGTATAGTGCTGATCACGGACAACGGACGACGGACGACGGGTCGGAAAGCACGAAACGAACAGCGAATGACGGACGACGGAAAGTTGCCCGCTAACTCGGCTCGACTCAGTTCGTTCGGCGTATTCCGCGGTTTTCTACGTCGCCGAACTTCCGAGCCGCGACACTAGCGGCGGCGCCGCCCGCGCCGGTCGTGTCGCTGATGGCGCGGCGCGCCGCGGTGGTGATCCCGGCCGTCGTCCGCGCGCTCGTCGGGCGACCACGGCAGGTCGAGCAGCTCCTGCAACTCCTCGAGCGTCGTGGCGCGAACCGCGCCGCGCTGGCCGCGCGTGACGACGAATCGCACCGGACGGTCGAACGCCGGCAGCTCGGACGCGACGAGTGTCCGCGCGAGCTTCTCGGGCAGGCGCAGTCGAATCACGCCTGCGCCCGACTCGTCGACCTCGTACTCGACCGGCACATCGTGTCCGCGCACGGACGCCGACGATGGGAGCGCCATCCAGCGCGCGCGCTCGGAGGCAGGCACGATGGCGTCGGGATCCAGGCGCAGGTCGGCCGATCGGAACTCATCCATTGACCGGACGCCCGCGAGTTTCCCCTCGTAGAACGCGGTCAGCTCCGCAAGGCCTAACCGCGGCGTGAGGCCGCCCGATCGCCGGTACACGTCGCGCAGTTCGTCGATGGCCTGTCGATTCTGCCGCACCGCGTGGTGCCGCGCGTCGCCGCGCGCGACGGCCTCGGCCAACACGTGCCTCGCCTGACCGGCGAGTGCCTCGAGAAAGGTGTCCAACGGTTCGCGCTCGCGGCCCAGCTCGAAGCCGTGATAGCGCGTGCGCCGCGTCACCGCGAGCGCCGAGCGCTTCCGGGCGGGATCGTACACGAGCTCGGCTTCGCCTAACGTAGCGTACCGGCGCACGAGGTCGAGCGCGATCTGCGTGCCCTCGATGGCCGCGCGCGGCGTGCCGGTCCGGTCCGCGAAGTACCGGAGCGCGCCGGCGACCGCGCCCCAGGTGCCGCACACGCTGCCCTTCGACACGCGCGCCTCTTCGCCATCCGCGGTCTGCTCGCCGATCACGAGGTCGAAGGGCATGATGCGCGCAACGAGGTCGGCAAACCGGCCGTACACCGCGTCGCCGGCGAGCGTCAGGCGCGCCGGCAGGGGGAGCCCGATCGCGCGATAGATGCTGGCCATGCCTAACGCAGCATCCTCGATGGCCTTGACGAGCGCGCCGCGCCGCTCGGCCCACTCGTCGATCGCGTCGCCGAACACGTGCCGCGGTAACCCGTACACCTCGCCCACCGAGCCCTGTCGCCGATACGCTTCGGCGTAGAGGTTGTACGCGGTGAGATGATCGCTCCCCGGCACGATCAGCCCCTCCAGGTCGCGATCGTCGCGCGTCATGCGGTGCAGCGATTCGATGGACGCGGCCACCGCGATGTACGGCACGAGGTCATCGTCCGCGTGCACCAGGAGCTCGGCCCACGGCCGTTCCACCGGCAGTGCCTCCACAGCCTTGCCGTATGACGTGAGTCGACCAGCCTCCACGATGCCGCGCTGCTCGAGGCGGGCGACGGCCGCGCGGTAGGCCACGCGGTCTAACGGAACCGGGAGGTCGAGCTCGTCGGCGCGCACGCCCAGGTCGGCGCACGTGAGCGCCACGCGCTCCGAGTCGCCGGCCAGCTGGAACTCCGGCTCCGTTGGGCGCAATGCACGAAACTCGATGTCGCGGTCGCTGAGTATGAACACGCGGCCGCCTTCCACACGTCCGTGCACGCGCCCCGCCATCTGCAGGATCTCGTTGGCGCCCAGGTGTACGCGCGTGAGCACGTTCCGGCCGTGCTCGATGAGATTCGCGAACCGGGTGTCATCGATCACGACCGTGTCGAGACCGCGCACGTTGAGCGCACTCTGTCCGGCGGCCGTCATCGCCAGCAGGTACGGCTTGCGCACTTCGCCGTCGAGAAACGGCCGGATCACGCGGATCGGTTCGCCGCCGTGGTAGAACGCGCTCTCGATGCGCGCCGAGCGCCGGTGCACCATCGCGGCCACGTCTTCGACCGCGGCGCGGGTGGGCAGGAACACGCCAACGCCGCGCCGTTCGCGTTGCACGCGAGAGAGAAACCGCTCGTCGAGGAACTCGACGGGATGCCGGTTCATCACGACGACCTTCGCGGCCTTCTCCGGGTCGAACGCGTGCGTCTCGAGCACGGCCTGGGACGACAGGTAGCGCGCGTAAAACGTCGGATCCACGGTCGCAGAGAGCCAGATGAACCGGCAGCCCACGCGCTTGCCTAACGCAAGACACAGTTCGAGCTCCGCCGACGTTTGGTGAATCTCGTCGACGATGAGCGTGTCGCGCGGCAAGATGTCGCCGTCCTGGAACCACCGGCGCGCGATGCCGGTGGTGACGATCACGACATTCCAGGTGGGCGTGTCGGGCGTCGCCTCGCGTTCGCGATTGACGACGCCCACGCGCAGCGGCGCGCCGAGAATCGTCTCCGCCATGGTGCGGATCGCGAGCGTCTTCCCGGTGCCGGTGCCGGCAACGATCCCGAATCCCTTGCCCGTGCCCGCGAGGTCGCGAATCTCGGCGCCGTGTTCACGCTCGAGGAGCGTCTCGAGGTGCAAGCCTATTGCGATCTCGATCGTCTCGCACGCCGCACGCGTGGGCGCGATGACGATGACGCGGCCCGTCGGCGGCTCGGCCGCAACGAACGCATCGTGGTCGGGCGGAAGCCCGTGGTCGAGCGGATGTCTGAAGTGCGCGGACTCACTTGCCACGAGGGAAGCTTGCGGCAAGCGCGGGGCGGAGGGAAGCTGGCCCTAGTGGATCCGGATGCGCGACATCGGCGGCCCGCCCGGCTTGTGCGGCTTCGCGACTGGTCGCGGCGGCAAGCGCACGGGCGGACGTGGCTGTGTGCGCGGCTGCGCCGGGTGCGGATCGTTGGCGTTCGGCTCCACTTGCCGTGGTTCGTTAGGCCGCGGCTCGGTGGCCTTCGGATCCGCGGGCTGCTGGTTGGGCTGGCTGGCCTGCTGATTCGGCTGCGGCTCCGTCACCTTCGGCGGTTCCGTGAACTGCTGCACGGGAGGACGCACGACGCGAATGCCGCGCACTTCGTCGCCGAAGATGACCCGCGCGTTGGACGGACGGCGGCGCATGGCCGTCGCGCAGTCCGTGGGCGCCGGCTGACGCTCCGCGGGGACGCCGTTGATCCAGATACGGCACATCCCCGGCGGGGGCCGGTGCTCAGTTTGATCGCCATTTTTCACCTGCTCGGGCGCCTGCGCCGCGATAGGCGCGGCGACGGCAAGGAGCAGGATCAGGGCGAAGCGGGACATGGAACCTCCGGACCTTCTGTTCTCACGCACCCGGATCTGCACGGCCAGTGCCATGATCACAGTGATTTTTACACCATATAACTAATTGCGGCTCAGTGACTTGCCAATGCGCCACGGTCGCGTCCGATACGCGGTGTCCTAATGTCCGGACATGACCGTCCGAGTGGCTGGACTGACCGTGGCCGGCGCCTTGGTCCTTAATCCCCGAACGAGACGCCCGTCGCCCGCGCCGTCATCACGACATCATGCGCCGGATCGACCCGCTTGGGCTGCGCCAACGCCTCGGCGATCGGAATGCACACGATGTGCGGCGATTGCAATGCCACCATTTGCCCGAAGCATCCCGCCGCGATGGCGCGCACGGCCGCGCCGCCGAATCGCGTTGCCAACAGGCGGTCATAGCCCGTGGGCATCCCGCCGCGCTGCAAGTGTCCGAGTATCAGGGAGCGACACTCCTTGCCCGTGCGCGCCTGGATCTCCCGCGCCAGCTTGTCCGCCACGCCGCCTAACCGAACGTCGCCGCCGGGGAGCGATTCGCCGATCACCGACACCGTACCGCCAACCGGGCGCGCACCCTCCGCCACGACGACGATCGAAAAGTAGCGACCGGCACGGTCGCGGGAGCGGATTTTCTCGCACACGATGTCGATGTCGTAGGGAATCTCCGGGATCAGAATCACATCCGCTGAGCCCGCCACACCGCTGTGCAGCGCGATGAATCCGGAGTCGCGTCCCATCACTTCCATCACGATCACGCGATCGTGGCTCTCGGCGGTGGTGTGCAGTTTGTCGATGGCCTCGAGCGCCGTGTTCACGGCGGTGTCGAAGCCGAACGTCGTGATGGTTCCGCTGACGTCGTTGTCGATCGTCTTGGGGACGCCCACCACCTTGAGCCCGCGCTCGAACAATCGTTGGGCAATGCGCAGCGAGCCATCGCCGCCGATGATGATCATGGCGTGCACGCCGAGGTTGCCGGCTCGTTCGATGAGCTCGTCGGAGCGGTCAAGCTCGCGGTAGGCGCCGTCGGGGCCTAAGGCCGGATAGTGGAACGGGTCGCCGCGATTGGTGGTCCGCAGGATCGTCCCGCCCATGTGGGCGATGCCGCGCACGGATTCGCGCGTGAGCGGCACCACCTCGTCTTCGCCTAACAATCCGGCGTAACCGCGCTTGATGCCTAACACGTCCCAGCCGCGGCCGAGCGCGGACAGCACCGCGGCGCGGATGACCGCGTTCAGTCCGGGCGCGTCACCGCCGCCGGTCGAGATCGCAATGCGCATCGATGCAAATGCCTAACGCTCGGGCGCGGTCGGCTACGGGGCGCCGCCGCCTCGCGCGCGCTCGATCAAGCCGAGGATCTCACCCTCCTTGGCGTGGCGCCCGATCTTCGACTTCTCGAAGATCGGCGCCCCATCGAGCGACACCTCGAACCGCCCGCCGCGCGATGGCTCAAGCGTGATGTCCGCGTCCGGATACCGTCCCTTGAGCTCGGCCGCCAACCTGGTGGCCCTCGGCTCGTAGTTTCAAAGCGTGCAGAACTCGATCGCGATCTTCATGCGCCCTCTCGGATAACCCACCTCCACCGCGCAACCAACACCATCCGAACCATATGCGCTCGACGCATGCCCACGCCAGCGTCGCGCATGCAATGCTTTGCTCCGGTCTCCGGCGTTTTGCTCATGGGGACGTTGCCCGCGAGTGGTATCTCATGCGCGTCGACCACCGAGAGGTAGCATGCGCAACGCTCAGACCCTGTGGGAGCTGCTCGCCGCCCTAACCATAGTGGGCACGCTCGCCGCAATCGCAACGCCGCCGGCCGTTCAATCTCGTGATCGCGCGACGGCTCGCGCAGCCGCCACCACGCTGCGCGCCACCTTGGCATCGGCGCGAGACGTGGCACTCGCGCACGCGAGCGCGGCGCTCGTGGTCGTCGACGCGGCGCTCTCCACCGTCACGGTGGTCGTCGATCGCGACACCGTGCTGCGCCACGCGCTCGCGGGAGATCTTCGCGCCCGGTTGACGGCAAGCCGCGACACGATTCGCTTCGGGCCAACGGGCCGCGCGTTCGGGGCGTCTAACACCACGCTCGTCATCCGCGCTGGTGTCGCAGCAGAAACTGTGACGGTGTCGCGCGTCGGGAGAGTGCGGTGACTGCTCAAACCAGCTCGATCGCTCGCCCCGAGCATCGCGCGATCACGCCCAACCGGAACGTTACTTCGGCGGCCAGCGCGTCGGACGCCGGACGCGGCTCGAGCGGGAAACTCGCCCACGCGAACGGAATGTTCGAGCGCAGCGACGGCGGACGCTTCTCGACGCGCCACACGCCGAGCTCGTCGCGGTCATCGAGAAAGTGGTCGAACGTCCGCGACCACTGCTCGTTGCGCCGCAACAAGCCCAGGCGCGCCAACGTCTCGAGCCAAAAGAGCGCGCCCGAGAAGTCCGCCTCCACGGTGCTGCGGTGGGGGAGCGGATCGCCTAACACCAAGTGGGATTCGGACACCACACGCTTCCCCACCACGCGCGCCGGTAGCGCGCGCGGCGCGGGCTGCGACAGATACGCGTACACATGCTCCATGATGTCGTAGTTGTCGCTGCAAAAGCGCGGCATGTGCGCGAGCATCACGAGCGCGTAGATCGACGGCGGCGCAGCCTCCGCGGGCAACACATGCTGATTCCCGGCGCGCACGAACGGCTTCTCCGCAAGCGGCGACCGGAGATACGCGTCAAAACGCTCGACAATTCGCCGAGCGGCGCCGCGCAACCTGGGGTCCGCCTCGTAGCCTGCTTGCGCCAACGCCGCCGCCGCGGCTTCGCGCAGCATCCCCCTCGCATGCCGCACAACGTCGGCGTCCGCGCCACCTCCTTTCGGTCCCAACTCGAACAGGAGAGTCGGGTCCTCGTCTTCGGCCAACAGCCGGAAGAGGGTGCGGCGGGCACGGACCAACGGAGGCGACTCGCGATCCCACCCGTATTCCAGCATTCGCCTAACGGCCGGGATGGTCCCGATGCCGTCGAAATCATCCGCGCGCGCGCCGGGAATGGAGAGCATCCCACCGTTCCATGTCCCATCGGGTCGCTGAGTCAAAGCGAGCGACAGCGCGGGGCCATAGGTATACGGAAGGCCGGCCATGGACGCCGGCATACCGCTCAGGCGAGCGACTTCGCTGCTGGCGCGATACTGTATCGGAGATATCGCTGTGCTGAGAATCCAAGACAGCGGAAATGTGACTGGTTCGGCAGCAGGTGGTGGAGCTGGCGCTGGTACGCCCGGCATGGTCGGAACGGTCACAGCGCCCTCGTCGATCGCGATAAGTCGTTGGAGGACAATGCAATAGCGGGCAATGCCCAAGACGCTCAGCCGCCGGCGCTAACGATACCAGTTTTCTGGCGGCGCGCCAGAGGGATTAACCCTCACCCGGCACGACGCGAAGTGTTCTTCGGTGCCGCAGTCCGTGGTCGATGGTCGGCACCCCGTGCTGTGTGCGCGGGGAGAACTTCCTCGCTCTATGAAACACAGATTGAGCGGATAACAGCTCTGATTGAGCGCATCGCTCGGCTGTGGTGACGAGATCTCTGCTCGCTGGCAGGATCCGGTGCTCCCAACATCAACAACACTTCTTCTCGTTCTCAAAAAGTCGCGCTCGACTGCGCGCGACGGCCCCCCCTAGTGAAGCCGAGCGATCCGTTCAATCAGAGCTGTTATCCGCTCAATCCGTGTTCCCAAAAGCGAGGAAGTCCTCCATGCGAGTGAAGCCCAATTGGCCCAGTACAGTACTCAGTTGGCCCAATAACGGTGTGGTCACTGCCTTTGCCTCGCCTTAACGCCGAGCTCGCGAGCACGTCTACCTTTGCGAACCAACGAGCGTGCCGGTGCACGCGATCGAAACTGGACGGAGGCACCATGTTGAGGCTACGACTCGCGGCCCTGGCCGCACTCGCTTTCGGTATTGCAACCACTGCCGTTTCCGTCTCTGCGCAAGCGGCCATTCCGCCCGCGGGACGCGACGTGCGTCACGATACGCGCGACATACGATCGGATCGTCGCGACATCCGCTCTGACACGCGCGACATCCGCTACGACCGCCACAATCTCAGGCAAGACCGCCGAGGTGTCGTGCACGATCGCCGAGCGATCCGGAACGACAGACGTCATGGCAATCGCGCGGGCCTGCGTGCCGATCGCCGACATTTCCGGCATGATGTCCGCCGGACTCGACAAGACCACCGCGCGCTCAATCGGAACCGGTTCGACCGCCGGCGCCACGCGCGAGACATGCGCTCCGACAGGCGAGACCGCCGTCAAGACATGAGGCACGCGCAGTAGCGCGACATGGTCGGCGGCCGACTCGATGAGGGTCGGCCGCAGCCGTCGAGAGTGATTGCGAAGGCGACGGGTCCCACCGCCGGTACAAAGTTGGCTTGTGGACCGGTTACCGAACGGTCATCTTGACGGCAAGACCCTGTCAGCGCTGGAGCATGATCGAAAGCCTACTCACACGACCGGTCCAAAAGGTGTCCGATCGCGTCCGCTTCGACGGACGTGTGTTGTTCCTGACCGAGTCGCCCGACTTGATCAAGCGGCAGTTGGCCGGCGAAGATCTCCCGTTCGATCCGCAGGCGCCGGTGGGGACGGCGTCCCACCCGAAGCTGCGCGACAACATCTCGACGGATGAGATCACGCCAGCCTACATCTGCTACTACTTCGACGAAACGCTCGGCGACTTCCCGTACCTCGGCCTAAAGAGCGGAGAGGAATTCCCGATCGTTCGCGGCTCGGTTCGCGCGGGACATTTCGTTGCGTCCGTGTCGGGGAAGCGACGAGGCAAGGGATCGTCGCGCGAGCAATCGCCTTATGCAGAGCTGGTGGCGGGCATTCGCCTGGTCATCGGCGAGAACATCGAGCGTATTTATCGCGAGAACTGTCAGAACCTCGGTGTGTTCACGTCCACCGATTTCGGCCTGATCGAGCGCGTGCGTCGCGGGGAAGAGATCCCGCTCTCGGAATTCACCAAAGATGAAGGCGGCATCTCGCGCGGGATCATCGAGTACGGCGGTCTGTTCAACTACAATCTCGCGCGGCTGCAAGGGAAGGTCGCAGTCCCGCGCGTGACAACGCCGCGCCGGCCGATGACCATCGCCGAGAAAATTTTCGCACGGCATTGGGTGGCCGATCCCGCGACCGGCGCGATCGGCGTACCGGCCGTCAAACCCGGCGACCAGGGATTCGTGCGCACGGACATTCGGTTCAGCCACGAATACGTGACGCCGATGGCCGCGATCTTCTTCGACCAGTTGGTCGGGCCCAACGAGCCCGTGAACGACCCGTCGTCTGTGTTCTTTTTCCGCGATCACCTCACGTTCCTCGATCAGGTGATGCGGCCCGAGCACGTGCAGATGGGTCTTCTCGACGTCGCCAATCAGCTGGAAACCAAGCAGCGCGAATTCGCGGCGTCGAAGGGCATCAAGCTGTACGGGCAACTGGACCATCGCTTGAACCTCCACGGTGCACTCGCGGCAGCCGGATCGGAGGCGATCTGTCACTCGAAGATCCTCGAGGCGCACGCCGAGCCGGGCCAGGTGATCATCGGCTCGGACTCGCACACGCCGCACGCCGGTGCCGTGGGATGTATCGCGTTCGGTGTGGGCACCACCGCGATCTTCAATTCCTGGATCACGAATGACGTGCGCGTCGAAGTGCCGCAGTCGTTCAAGGTCGTGGTGCGCGGCCACAAGCCGCCTAACATCACGGCCAAGGATTTCATGCTCGAGATCCTTCGCCATCCGTACATCAAGAGCGGCGAAGCGATCGGGCAGATCATCGAGTACGCGGGCGAAGCGGTTCAAGCGCTGTCGGTGGACGAGCGCGCGACGATGACCAACATGGCCGCCGAAGTCGGCGCGTTCACCGGCATCATCGCGCCGGACGAGCGCACCGTCGAATACCTCGTTGGCCAACGCGGCATGTCGGCGGAGTCCGCGCGCGCCCTGTGCGCGGGTCTCGCATCGGATCCGGATGCGTCCTACGTGAAAGTGATCGAGATCGACGCGTCAACGCTGCGACCGATGCTCGCGTTGCCCGGCGACCCGGGCAACGGGTTGTACGTGGACGAGCTCCCCGGCGAGGTGCGCGTCGACATCGCGTACGCCGGCTCGTGCACCGCGGGCAAGAAGGAAGACATGGACATGTACGCGCGCGTGTTCGCCGAAGCGCTCGAGCGCGGCGAGCACGTGGCGGAGCATGTCCGTTGCTTCATCCAATGCGGGTCGCGCGAGGTGTTCGAGTACTGTCAGGCGCGCGGTTACGACCGCATCTTCGCGGAAGTCGGCGCGACGTTCGTCGAACCATCGTGTGGCGCGTGCATCAACGCGGGCCCGGGTGTGTCGCGAACGAAGGATGAAGTCACGATCTCGGCCATCAATCGCAATTTTCCGGGACGATCCGGACCGGGACAGCTGTATCTGGCCTCGCCGTACACGGTGGCTGCGTCGGCGATCGCTGGTCGGATCGTCGAGTGGACATCCGGGCACGACGAGCGTGACGCCGCACGCACCGATGCGCTCGTCCACGCTTGATCGGGTGACGACTCAGCGCGCGGCGGTTTCGGCCGTGGGCTCGTTCGATACCAGCCTCTTCCGCACGGCACTGCTCCCATGATCGCACATGCGGGGTGAGTTCGTCGACGTAGGTGGCGCACGTCTGTACTACTACGCCTCGGGAACCCGAGGCGTCGGCGAGCCTGTCGTTCTGATCCACGGATTCCCCACCTCGTCGCATCTGTGGCGCGACGTGGCGCCGCTCATCCCCGAGGGCCACCGCGTGGTGGTGATCGACCTCCTCGGCTACGGCCGCAGCGATCCGCCTAACGGACGCGACCTCAGCATCAAAGGCCACGCCGAGCGCGTGATCGGGCTGCTGGACGCGCTGCGGATCTCGTATGCGTCGATCGTCGGACACGATCTGGGCGGCGGCATCGCGCAGTACCTGGCCGTGCGCCATCCGACGCGCGTGGCGCGGCTCGCGCTCATCGACTCGGTAGCGTTCGACGACTGGCCCACACGGCAGCTCAAGCTCGCGCGCACGACGCTGCCGCTCACACGGTTTCTTCCGGCCACGTGGATTTTGTCGATCCTGCGCTCGGAGCTCGAGCGCGGGTACGCGCACGAAGACAACGGCGCGCGCTCGATCGACATTTATATCCGTCCCTTCCATCAGCCGGACGGGCGAGACGTGCTCGTGTCGCACCTCGAGGCCCTGGACGCCGAAGAGACGGTGGCGCTGCAGCAGCGGCTCAAGGACATCGTCGCGCCGACGGCGATCGTGTCGGGCGCGCACGACCCGTTCCTGCCGCCGGCGCTGGCCAAGCGTCTGCACGCCACCATTCCGGGCGCGTCGCTCGACATCATCTCGGATGTCCGGCATTTCACGCCCGAGGAAGCACCGGAGACGATCGGCTCGATCCTGGCGGGCTGGCTGCAGCGTTAGGACGGACAATACCGGACAGTGCCCTGTCCGCCTTAAATCTTCCGGACCTCGTCGGCCGCTTCGAGCACGTGGCCAATGTCGCGCGACAGCGCGCGGGCTTCCACGGTGGCGCTGTTCACTTCCCCGATCGCCGATTGCACGCCCGACGCGCGGAGCTTGAGCAGATCGAGCTTGAGGTTCTGGAGCGCAATGCCGACGCTCTCGAGCTGCCCAACGAGCCGCTCGCGACGCGACGTGAGCTGGAGCAGCGACTGATGCTGCCGCTCGAGCATCGAGAGCCGCCGCTCGTGCTCGGTGGTGCCATCGGGTTCGCGCCTGACGGCGGCGATACGCTGCTCGAGCTCGCCCACGGCTTGCGGCGACAGATCGCGATCGAGGTGGTGCAGCATCTGTGCGATGGACGCGGCGCGCTGCGCGAGACCGTCCACCGTTGGGCCGACATCGGGAATCAGGTCCCGATCCGCTTTGCCGAGCGAGCCGATGATCGCGACGATGGTCGCGCGGTCGGCGGCGGCGCGGCGAACGGCGTCGCCGTGCGGGCCCGCCAACACGTCGGGCGGCGCGAGCTTGGCCGCGTCGAGCTCCGCTTGCGACGGTCCGGGCAGCGCCGGCGCGCTCACGCCCGGCCCAACGGTGCGCACCGCGTCGGGATCGGGTCGCTTGAAGATGCGCTTCCAGGTCACGCCCTCCGCCCACAGCGCGCTCCACTGCTTCATGACCGATGCGCCCATGGCTAACGCGACGAACAGAAACCACGGGAACTCGGGCGAGGTGATGACGTTGATGACCGCCACCATGCCGATCACGATGCCGGTGCTGGCGAGGTTCCGCCGAAACACGGTGATGCGCTCGTCGAGCGGCCGGGCGTGCCAGCGTTCCGCGCGCGACATGCGGCGGAGGTCGCGCGCCGAGAGCGCCTGGGCGGCGAACGGCAGCGGCTCGATCGCGGCCGGTATGCCTAACGCCGGCGGGGCGACGATCGGCGGCGGCCGCATGGGCGCCGGGTAA
>DATEKK010000006.1:0-58420 GCA_035277485.1 Gemmatimonadaceae bacterium | reverse complement strand
CGTCATCGTGCGCAACCGCGCGGCACACGCACGCGGCGGTATCGCGGAGATCGAGGTGGCGCGACCGATGGCGCACGTGCGCGTTGGGCCGGGGAGCGGACGAGAACCGGAACCCACACCGCTGCCCGCCGAGTTTTCGTTTAGGCACGCCGGATCACTCATGCCGATGCAGGTGCTCGAGAAATCGGTGCGACACGACCGCATCGAGTCGCCGCTCGATTATCCGGATGACGCGCTGGTCGAGTCGGCCCGCGTGGTGGCATGGATGCCGGCCGTGCGTGGATACGGTACGGCGACCTTGTCGATTCATGCGGAGGCGCGCGCCATGCCCGCGCCGGCATCGGTGCGCGCGGGGTCACAATGGATGGAGAACGAATGGCTGCGTATCGAGGTCGATGCGGACGGGGCGGTGCGCATGTCTTCGCCGTCGACTGGGGTTGCGGTTGGGTCGTTGCTCGGCGTCGAGGACGTGGGCGACGGCGGCGATCTCTACACGCACTCGGCGCGGCCACCGCTGGTGCGCGCGGACCGGTTGCGCGACGTTCGCCTAACGCACGCCGGACCACTGCGCGCGGAGCTCGCGGGGCGCATCGAAATCGACGTTCCGCTGGCGCTCGCACCTGGGCGCGCCACGCGTGCGGCTGAGGTGCGCACGATATGGATTGCGGTGTTGCTCACGCTGGATGCCGGTGATCCGTTCGTGCGAGTCCGCGTGAGCGGCGTCAATGACTGCCGAGATCATCGATTGCGCATCGTGCTGCGCACGGCTCTCCCGGGCGCGGCGACGTATGCCGACGCGGCGTTCGGGCCCGTGCTGCGAATGCCCATCATCGCGCCCTCGGATACAACCGAAACACCGCCCCCAACCGCGCCGCTCGCGCGATACGTGACACGCGATGGCGGCGACCGCGGCGTGACCATCTACTCGGATGGGCTGGCCGAGTACGAGAGCATGGAGCACGGCGACGTCGCAATCACACTCGTGCGCGCGGTGGGTGAACTGTCGCGGAGCGACCTGCCGGAGCGGCCCGGGCACGCGGGCTGGCCGGCACCCACGCCCGGTGCGCAGTGCCTCGGCGCATTCGAGGCGTGCTGCGCCGTGTTCCCACACGGCGCACGCGATGCGGCTACCATCGATCGAATCGAGCGCACGGCCGACGACGTGCTGCTCCCGCTCACTGGCCTAACGCTGCGCGGGGCGGTAGGCACGCTGCGCGACACCGCCGGCGTCGAGCTGGAGGGGCAGGGCCTGGCCTTCCTGGCGTGCACGCCGAGTCAGGATGGCGAGTGGATGGTGCTCCGGTGTGTGAATCTGCGTGACGGGCCGGTGTCCGGAGCGTGGCGGTGCGGCTTCACCGTTAGGCAAGCCACGCGGGCGCGGTTGGACGAAACCCCGATCGAGGCGGTCGGCGTGGTCGGTGCGCGGATCCCGTTTCAGGCGGGGGCGCGAGAGATCGTGACGGTACTCGTACGCTAGAGCAGCGCGGACACGCCCGGGAAACGGGGAAGCGAGCGCTTCCCATTCCCGTGCCTGACTCCGCCGGACGCGTCGACTAGCCGCTCAGACTCCGGCGTCGGACAAGGCGTCGCCTAACAGCGTGCAGCATGTGACGGTCGCGATCAGCGCCAGACCCGGCGCGAGCGCGGCCCATGGCGCCATCACGATCGCCTCGCGCCCGTCAGCGATCATGTTCCCCCAGCTGGGATTCGGCGGCTGGATGCCCAGGCCCAGGAACGAGAGCCCGCTCTCGAGCAGAATGGCGCTGCCGACGCCCAGCGTGATGGCCACGATCGCCGGGCCGAGTGCGTTAGGCAGCACGTGCCGCCACAGAATGCGCCGCGGCCGCGCGCCCAGTGCCTGCGCCGCCTCCACGTACGCGTGCGCGCGCACGCCCAACACCTCGGCGCGCACGAGGCGCGCGACGCCCATCCAGCCGGTGAACATCAAGATCAGCACCACCATCACCGCGCCCGGCGGCCAGAGCGCGGCCGCGACCAACAACAGCACGAGCCGCGGGATCGCGAGCAGCGCGTCGCTCACGGCCATCGTCACGCGATCGACGATGCCGCCGGCCCACGCGGCCACCGCACCCACCGCGATACCGGCCACGCCCGCGAGCAGCGAGCCGGCGAAGCCGACGAGCAGCGAGATGCGGGCCGCCAGCATCATCCGCGTGAACAGATCGCGGCCGAACGCGTCGGTGCCCAACAGATGCCAGTGGCCTAACGGATCGGCCGTGAAGGGCGGGACGAAGCGGAGCGCGAGCACGTTGCCGATGGCGCGCGGATCTGTGGGCGCGAGCGGCGGCACGACGATGGCGGCCGCGATCAACGCGACCAGCACCCCGAGCGCGGCGCGTCCGCGCCAGCGAACCGATGGCCGGAAGATGCTCATATGCGCCGGCGCGGGTCGACTAACGGAAGCGCGAGATCGCCCGCCAGGTTCGCCAGGATCACGAGCGCCGCGTAGATCGTCGCCGCACCCATGACCACGGGATAATCGCGCGCGAAAATCGAGTCGACCATCAAGCGGCCCATGCCCGGCCACGCGAAGACGACTTCGACGAACACCGAGCCCGCCAGCACGCCGGGCAACGCGAGCGCGAACAGCACGATGAGCGGCGGCAGTGCGTTGGTCACCACGTGGCGCAGGTACACGCTGCGAGGTGGAAGGCCCTTGGCGCGCGCGGTGCGGACGAAATCGGCGCGCAGCAAATCCGCGGCGATCGTGCGCGTGTACCGCGCAATGCCCGCCGCGCCGATTGCCGTGAGCGTGATGACCGGCAGGATCGCATGACGCAGTACGTCGGCGGTTGCCGCGAATCCGGTGAGGGTCGATGCGGGGTCGCGCACGCCGAACGCCGGTAGTCTCAACGCCTGCGGGAATCCCCACCGCGCCGCGCCGTAGGTGAAACACGCCACGAGCGCGAGCGCCAGCCAGTAACTTGGTGCGGCGTACACCGAGGTCGTGAAAATCGTGAGCGCCGTGTCGGTCGTGGTGCCGCGCCGCGCCGCCTGCGCCGTTCCAATCGCGATGCCAAGTAGAAACGTCAGCGCGAGCGACGAGAGGCCGAGTCCGAGCGAAACCGGCAGCGCGTGCTCGAGCAGCTCGGACACAGGTCGATGTTGGGCGAAGCTCTCGCCGAGATCGCCCTTGAGAAGGCCCCCCGCCCAGCGCGCATATTGTACCCACAGCGGGCGGTCCACTCCGAGCCGTGCACGCGCACGCGCAGCGTCGGCCGCCGTCGCGGTCGGAGGCACCAACAATGCGGCCGGATCGCCGGGCGCCGCGCGGAGGAGCACGAATGTGAGCGTGACGACGAGCCACAACAGCACGAGCGCATCGAGCAGGCGGCGGACGAGGAGACGCATCGAGTGATGATGCGTCGGCGCGCGCGCGCGTCAACCGTGCCACGCTTGCTCCTTGCTCTCGTGCTCGGTGCAGCCGTGGGATGCGGCGCCTCGGCCACGCCGGTCGATACGGTGGTGTACGCGTCGGGCGCCGATCTCGAGTCGGGCAATCCACTCATCACGATTCACCCGCTCGCGCGGCAGGTGCAGCGCTACATGTTGTTCGTGACGCTCGCGAAATACGACAGCGCGCTCAAACCTGCACCGTATTTCGCGCGACAGTGGACGTGGTCGGCGGACCGGCGGGCGCTCACGTTCACGCTGGTGTCGGGTCTCGACTGGCAGGATGGACAGCGCACGACGTCGCGCGACGTCGCATTCACGATCGATGCCGCGCGCGACCCGCGCACCGGCTATTTGCGCTACGCCGATCTCGCCGACATCGCCGCCGTCGAGGCGCCGACCGACACGACGGTCACGCTGCGCTTTCGGCGCGCGCAACCCGATTTCCCGCTGGTGCTGTGCGAGCTGCCGATCGTACCCGCACATCTGTTGGCGTCGGTGCCGCGGCAGGACATGCGCCGTGCGGCGTTCGACACGATGCCGATCGGCAACGGGCCGTTCCGATTCGTCGAGCGGCGTCCGGGAGAGCGGTGGGTGTTCGGGCGCAACGATGCGTTTCCGGCGGCGCTCGGCGGCCCGCCTAACGTAAGGCGCGTGGTGATCGCCATCGTCAACGAGCCGTCCACCAAGTTTGCGGGGCTGGTGAGCGGGGAGCTCGACGTGGCCGGGATCTCGCCGGCCATGGCAGGATTGGTGGGGCGCGATCCGTCGCTGCGCGTGCTCGAGTATCCGGTGATGGTATCGTACGGCATCATTTTCAACGTGGCGCGATCGCCGTTCGACGAGGCGCGGGTGCGACGCGCCATCGGGTTGGCGATCGACCGGCGGCGCATCGTGCAGGCGGCGCTCTACGGATTCGCGACGCCGACCGCCGGGCCGGTGCCGGCCGAACATCCCTACGCGTTGCCGGACACGGCGGTGCTCGACACGGCGCGTGCCGATTCGCTGCTCGACGCAGCGGGGTGGCGCCGCACGGCAACGGGCTTCCGTGCGCGGGGCGGGGTTCCGTTAGCATTCACGCTGCTCACCGTCGGCAGCGGGGACAATGCAGTCGAACAACTGCTGCAGTCGGACATGGCCGCCATCGGCATTCGCATGGAGATTCGTCAACGCGAGCTCGCGTCCTTCCTCGAGGAGGCGCGGTCGCGTCCGCCGCGATTCGACGCGCTCATCACCGGTATTCCCGGCGATCTCTCGTTGGCGTACTTGTCGGCGATGTACGACTCGCACCAGGCGGGTGGTGCGCTCGACTACGGCGACTACCATTCTCCTGTGCTGGATTCACTGCTTTCCGCGGCGCGCGAAGCGCCCGATGCCCAACGGGCGCGCAGCGCGTGGCTCGCTGTACAACGCGATCTCGAGCAGACCGCGCCGGCCGCGTGGATTTACGATGCGCGGGGCGTGCAGGGCGTGTCGCGCCGACTACACGGCCTCCGCATGGATCTGCGCGGCGAGCTTGTCACCGTTCACGACTGGTCGGTTGCTGCACCGAGCGAGGGTGCGGCGCGACCGTGAGCCTCCTCATCTCTGATGAAGCGCTCGCGGCGCGCGCGGCGGCGCTGCGGTCGCCGGGTGCATCGCTCGCGCCGTTGGCCGCTTCGTTGTTAGGCGACCTCCGCGCGGCGGTCGAGCGGCCGATCGAGATTCCGACGGTGAAGGCGATGCTGTCGCGCGATGGCGGACGATGCCCGGAACACGGCGTGCCGCTCGAATTCGACCCGTTCGCGGCGCACGAGCACCGGTGCCCGGTGGACGGCGTCGTGTGGCGTGGGGAGCGGCACGATCGCTGGTGGCTCATGGGGTACCAGCTCTGGGTCGCCGAGCGCGCCGTACACGCCGCCGCGCTGGCTGCGTTAGGCGTTGACGCGGCGCTCGCCCCGTTCGCGGTGCGCGTGCTCGACGCGTACTGCGACCAGTACCTGGCATACCCCAATCGCGACAACGTGCTCGGCCCGTCGCGTCCCTTCTTTTCGACGTATCTCGAGTCGATCTGGCTGCTGCAGATCGCGATCGCCCTCGACCTGCTCGAGACCGCCGGCCTTGCGGAAGGGCTCGGATCGCGGGTGCGCGCCCGCATCATCGAACCGAGTGCGTCGCTCATCGCGTCGTTCGACGAAGGCGGGTCCAACCGTCAGGTGTGGAACGACGCGGCGCTGATTGCGGGCGGCACGCTGTTGGGCCAAGCGCGAATGGTGCAGCGCGCCATCGCGAGCCCATCGGGTGTGCTGGCGCAGTTGTCGCGCGGATTGTTGGCTGACGGGACCTGGTACGAGGGCGAGAACTATCATCTATTCGCGCATCGCGGTCTCTGGTACGGCGTCACGATGATGGAGCGTATCGGGGTGCCGGTCCCGCCTTCGTTAGGCGACCGGTTTGCCGAGGCGTTTGCGACGCCGCTCCTGTCCGCGTTGCCCGATTTCACGTTCCCGTCGCGGCGCGATTCGCAGTACGCGGTGTCGCTCCGGCAGTGGCGCTTTGCCGAATCGTGCGAGCTCGGCCTTGCGCGGCGCGACGATCCGCGCTTGTCGGGCGCGCTCTGGACTCTGTACCAGAGCGGCAGCGCGCCGCGAGGCCGCTCGGATCGATGGCGCTCCACAGCCGAGTCCGAGCGCCGCGAGCCCGCCATGTCGTTAGGCAGGGCGGACCTTGGCTGGCGGTCGCTCTTGCTCGCTCGCGAGACACTTCCGCCGCTCGAACCAGCGGCGCCCAAATCGGCGCTCCTGGCAGGGCAGGGGCTCGCCGTGTTCCGGCGCGACACCGGCCGCACCTATCTCGCGCTGGACTACGGACACTCGGGGGGCGGCCACGGCCATCCGGACCGTCTCAACGTGCTGTTGGCGCGCGGCGACGACCGATGGCTGGATGACATGGGGACCGGCTCGTACGTCGACCCATCGCTGCACTGGTACCGCAGCACGCTGGCGCACAACGCCCCGCTCGTGAACGGCCGCTCGCAAACGCCGGCCGATGGCGCGCTCCGCGCCTACGACGAGCGCGGCGGCGTGGGCTGGGTGGACGCGGAGTACGATGCGCCTAACGATACGGTGCGGCTGCGCCGGTCGCTGGTGGCGATGCCGGACTATGCCGTGGATCGCCTGGCCTGGCACAGCCCGGGGCGCGCGCAGGTCGACCTGCCAATCCACATCGAGGCGACGGTACGCGAGGTGGAGCCGTTCGTGGCCGGCGTGCTCTCGGGCGGCGACGCGACGACGGACGGATTCGGATTTGTTCACGGTGCCGAAACGACGGCCCTGTTAGGCGAGCGCGTCGCGACGCTCGATCGCGATGGCGCGCGCGCCGGATTTCTCATCGTGTCCGCCGACGCCGAGCTGTGGCGCGCGACCGCTCCCGCGGCGCCGGGACTCGGCGAGCGCCGGATGTTCGTCGTGCGCATGCGCGGTACATCGGGCACCGTCACCACGGTGTGGAACTGGTCGGGACACGTTTCGAGCGTGACGTTCGAGGGTGAGAAGATGGTCGTCGCGCTCGCCGATGGATCGGTGCACACGCACCGACTCGAGAGCGAAGGCTGGAACGTGGCCTTCGAGGCGAACGGCGCGCGGAGCAGTGTTGCGTTAGGCGGACGCGTGGCGGCCGGCCTCCGCGAAGAATCGGCGCCACGGGCCGCGACGCCGGCGGAGCCCGTGCGCGTACCCGCTCCGCCCGCGGAGCCGCTCGTGTTCGAGTTGGGCCAGGAGGCCTATCGCCAGTCAGAAGAGGCGTGGGCCGAGGCTGGATCCCCGCGCGCCACTGTTCGCGTGTGCGTGGATGATGACCAACTGGCCATCGCGATCGACGTTCGCAAAGCGCCGGTTGTTTTTCGCCCGCCCGATGCCGTCGACCCTCGCCTCGACAACGAGTATCCGGACATACACAGCGACGGCGTGCAACTGCACATCTGGCCCGACACCACCGAGGCACCGCTCGCGTGGCTCGCCGTGCCGGTGGAATCCTCATCTGAGGTACGCACGCACGTCCCGGATGGCGCGCGCCACGATGTGCAGCTCGATGCATCGTGGCATCGCACGCCCGTGGGCTACGCGATGGATCTGCGTGTACCGCTCTCGGCGTTGGACAGCAGCCGGGACGGCGCGATCGCGATGCAACTCGCAATCAATGACATGGCACCTGGACGCGAACGGCGCCGCGGCCAGCTCGTGCTGAGCGGCGGCGCCGGAGAATGGGTGTACCTGCGCGGCGACCGCGAATCCCCCGCGCATGCGCGCCGCTTCGTCGCGACGCGTGCCTGAGTCGATGCTCGATCGCGTGCGGATCGTGCTCGACGAGCCGCAGGACCCGGTCAATATCGCGGCGGCCATCCGCGCGATGAAGAACATGGGCGTCAGCACGTTGCGTCTCGTGCGGCCGGTGCCGTATGACCGCTCGCGCATCGAGCGTGTCGCGCACGACACGCGCGATGTGGCCGAACGGATCACGCACTACGAATCGCTCGGCGATGCGTTAGGCGACTGCGTGTTCGTGGCCGGCTTCACCGCCCGGCGGCGGAGCGCCAAGTGGCGCGTCGCATCGCCGCGCGAGGCGGCGGCTGAAACGCTCGCACGCGCAGCGGACGGCCCGGTCGCGCTCTTGTTCGGACGCGAAGACAAAGGATTGGCCAACGACGCACTCGATCGCGCGCACGTGGTGGTCACGATCCCGACTACGGAGCACGCGTCGCTCAATCTCGCGCAGGCGGTATTGGTCGCGTTGTACGAGCTGCACGTCGCCGACGCCAGCGCGTCGCGCGAGATCGCGCCGCCGCGCAAAGACGCGCCGCCCGCGACGTCATCGCAATACGAGCGCTTGTTCGCCGACGTCGAGCGCGCGCTCGCGGGGCTCGACTTCTTTCGCACGCGCAACGCCGAGCTCATCCTGCGCACGGTGCGCTCACTCGCGTTTCGCGCCGCACCCGACGCGCGCGAGATCGAGCTGTTGCGCGCGATGGCGCTCGAAACGCTGCGCGCACTCGAGCGATCACGCTCCAACCCTTGACGCATGCGAGCGGCCCGGGCTTTTTCCATCTCATGGTCCCTCCGCCGCCTTCGTCAGCATCGGCCGTGGACACCGATTGGCGCACGCGCGCCCGTGCGGTGATCCCGGGTGGTGCATCGACGGGAAGCAAACGGCCCGATGCACTCGTCGGCCCGGATTGGGACGGGTTCCCCACACATTTCGTTCGCGCATCCGGATGCCGTGTGACGACGACGCGCGGCACGGAGCTCATCGACTGCACGATGGCGTTGGGCGCCGTCGCGTTGGGCTACGCGCACGAGGGCGTGACCGAGGCGGTGACAGAGGCCGTGAAGCAGGGCAACGTGGCCGGCCTCTCGCATGTGCTCGAGGTAGAAGTGGCCGAGCGACTGTGCGAGGTGATTCCGTGCGCCGAGCAAGTGCGGTTCCTCAAGAGCGGCGCCGAAGGCGTCGCGGCCGCCGTGCGCATCGCGCGTGCGTCGACGGGTCGGCCCACGGTGATCGGTGCGGGCTACTTCGGCTGGCTCGATTGGTGGAGCACAGCGGCGGGCGTGCCGGCCGGCGCGCACGAAGATTTTCGCCCCGTGCCGTTCGACGACCCGGATGCGCTTGCCGACGCAGCTCGTGCAGCAGGCGACCGTCTCGCGGCGATCGTCATCGAGCCGGTGATCGAACGGCTGCCCTCGCGCGAGTGGTTGGCCGAAGCGCGACGCGCATGCGATTCGTTAGGCGCCGTGCTCATCCTCGATGAGATGAAGACCGGTTTTCGCCTCCGCACCGGCGGGTTCCAGGAGTACGCCGGCGTGGACGCCGATCTCGCGGTATTCGGCAAGGCGATGGCGAACGGATTCCCGCTCTCGGCGGTCGTTGGGCGCGAGCGCGTGATGCGCGCGGCGCGCAACACCTGGATCTCATCGACGCTCGCCGGTGAAGCATCGGCACTCGCGGCGACGCGCGCGGTGCTCGATGTGCACGCGCGAACGGACGTCTGCGGCGCACTCTGGGAGCGCGGCGAGACAATCCAGCGCGCCGTCGGGCGCGCGATCGATGCCACGCGCGCGCCGCGCGTCCGCATGCGCGGCATCCCACCCATGTGGCTACTGGATGCGGGCGACGATCGCCGGTTGTCGCGGTTCGTCGAGCGCGCACTCGATCACGGCGTGCTGTTCAAGCGCGGCGCCTACAACTTCGCATCGCTGGCGCACGACGCGCCGGCAATCGCGCAGATCGAGACGGCGGCGCGCCACGCGCTGTCGGGGCTCGACGAGGAGGACGCGCGTGGCTGAGGCGGCGCCGCGCGCGGCGCCGCTCGCCGGGCACGAGCCGCTCGTGGACGTGCACGCGCATTTTCTCCACGCGCGGGCCGGACGGCGCGACTGGGAGATGCCTAACCGGGCCCGGATGCGCGCCGGCGAGCGTATCGGCATCACCGTACACGTCGCCTCCATCCTCGGCAGCTGGGGCTACACGTCGCCCGTGTACTTCCCATCGCCGCGCGACGTCACGTTAGGCAACGACGAGATGCTGGCAATCCAGGCGCGCGACCCGAACCGCATCCGCACCTACGTCACCGTCAACCCGAACCACACGACGCACGCGCTCGAGGAAATCGCGCGTTGTGCCGAGCGCGGTGCGGTGGGAGTGAAGCTCGCGGCGAGCCGTCGCGCCGATGACCCGCTGCTCGATCCCATTGCCGCGACCGCCGAGCGGCATCATTTCCCGATTCTGCATCACATCTGGCAGCATCGCACACGCGAGTGGCCGGCTCAGGAAATCTCCGATGGCGCGGATTTGGGCCGCCTCGCGCTTCGACACCCGTCGGTGTCGTTCATTCTTGCGCACTTGGGCGGCGGTGGCGACTACCGCCACACGTTCGCCGCGGTCGCCCACATCCCGAACGTGTATCTCGATCTCTCGGGCAGCGGCGTCGATCGCGGCATGCTCGACGATGCGGTGCGCGCCGTGAGCGCGCGGCGCATCCTGTGGGGAAGCGACATCACGATGGAAACCGGGCTCGCGAAACTGTGGGCGCTCGAGCAGATCGAGCCGCACCTCGATGCGCCGGCGATGACCGATATTCGGTGGCGCAATGCGGCGCGCATCTTTCCGCCCGGTGCGCTGCCGGGCGTGGCGGCGCCCGAGCGTGAACCAGTTGCCGTGGCCGGGCACGCGCGATGATCGACGCACACACGTTCATCGGCCCGTATCCGTTTCGGCACGTCCCGCATCCCGATCCCGATGTGCTCGTGCGCGTGCTCGATCGTGAAGGCATCGCCTCCGCGTGGGTCGGACATCTGCCGTCTGCGTTTTATCGGGATCCCGCCGCGGGCAACATGGCGTTGTTCGACGCGCTGTCGGCATACTCGGAGCGACTCGCACCGGTACCGGCCGTTCGCCCCGATTGGCCGAAGTGGGAGCACGCGTTAGGCGCGGCGCTCGATCGCGGCGCGGTGGCGATTCGCGCCTATCCGCAGCAGTGGGGATTCGCCTCGAGTCATCCGGCGATGTCGGAGCTCGCGATCGCGTGCGGCGAATCCGGTGTGCCGCTCGTGCTCACGACACGATTCGAGGATTTGCGTCAGCGACACGCGATGGACGGTGTCGGCGATTTGCCCGCGGCGACGATTCGTGCGTTAGCACGCGCCGGTCCGCGCGTGCGAGTGCTCGTGACCGCGGCGGGTCGCGCGCTCATCGAAGAAGTGCACTGGGGACTCACGCCGGAGGAGCAGGCGCGAGTGTGGTGGGACATCTCGTGGATCTGGGGGCCGCCGGAAGATGAACTCGCACATCTGCTGCGCACGATCGGATCGCGACGCTTCGTGTACGGAAGCGCGTGGCCGCTCAGACTCGCGCAGACACCTCGCGCGAATCTCGAACTGTTGCCGGATGAATTGCGCTCGCCTCTTGCGCCACTGGGTGACGCGGCGCAGATTCCCGCGCGTTCTGCTTGATTTGTGAAAATCTTCACAAATTGGGCGACTATCCGCCCTCACATCTTCAGGTCGCGATGACTTCAAGGAGGAAGTGGGCGGTCATCCCGGGGCTCGTCGCTCTGGGCACGATCGCCGTGCTGTTATCCGCCTACACGGGTGCCACTGCCGGGCCCGATACCGTCATCACTGATCGCGGCTCGTGGGGATACAGCGCCGGCTCCTCACCGCAGGGTCGCTCGCCCGTTCAACCGATTGCGTTTCCGCACCCGACGCACGTGCAAACGCTCGGCATGAACTGTCTCTACTGCCACTTCTCCGCAAACAAATCGCCTGACCCCGGCTTCCCCGCGATGAGCACTTGTATGGGATGCCATTTGGTTGTCGGTCCCAATCGTCCCGCGATGAACGGCCGGCCGGCGCGCAAGAGCGCCGAGATACAGAAGCTCCAGGACTACTGGAACAAGAAGCAGGCGATTCCATGGGTGCGCATTCACTACGTGCCCGACTACGTGAACTTTGCGCACATGCCGCACATCAATGCGGGCGTGACCTGCCAGACCTGCCACGGACAAGTGCAGAAAATGTCGCGCGTGTACCAGTTCGCGCCGCTCAACATGGGATGGTGCATCAACTGTCACGTCGGCAACGTGAATCCCGCATGGAAGGCGCGTTACGACTGCAGTGTCTGTCACTACTGAGACTGCCTGATGACCGAGACGTCTACGCCGTCCGGCGTCCGCCGGCGCGAGTTCCTCAAGATCCTCGGCGCGACGGGCGCCGCGACCGCGGCGATCGGCTGCAGCACCGATCGCGTGGACAAGCTGATCCCGTACTTGAACAACCCGGACGAGACCGTCCCGATGGTCTCGAACTATTACGCGTCCACGTGCCGCGAATGCTCGGCGGCGTGCGGCGTGTTGATGGAGACGCGTGACGGGCGGACGTTCAAGCTCGAGGGCAATCCCGATCATCCGCTGAATCGCGGCGCGCTGTGCGCGCGCGGACAGGCAGCGGTGCAGGGGCTGTACAATCCCGATCGTTATCGCGGCCCGCGCATCCGCAAGGGCAACGCGCTCGTGCCCGCGAAGTGGGACGATGCGATCACGCTCCTAACGGAAAAGCTCACGCAGGCGCAATCGTCGGGCTCGGCCGCGAAGGCGGTGTTCATCAATCGCCACGAGTCGGGCAGCTTCCCCGGGTTCCTCGATCAATGGCTGTCGGCGTTCGGCGTGCCGGCGCACCTGAGTCACGATGCGCTCGCGGACCACGGCGCGATCGACGCGAACCGACAGTCGTACGGTGTCGCGTGGCCATCGCTCGCGTTTGACGCGGCGACGTTGATCGTGTCGTTCGGCGCTGATTTTCTCGACACGTGGGGCGCGAACGTTCCGCAGCAGCTGGACTTTGCCGACGCGCGCGCGAAGCTCACCGGCGCACCGCGCTTCGTGTACGTGGGGCCTCGCCGCTCGCTCACCGGCTGCAACGCGGACACATGGATCGCGTGCCGGCCCGGAACGGAGCTGGCGATCGTGAACGCGCTGCGCGGACAAGGGTCGCTGGCCGACGCCGTGCAGGCGAGCGGCGCGTCGCAAGCGTCGCTGCAATCACTGCAGCAGGAAATCCAGAGCGCGAAGCCGAGCTTGTTGCTCGCGAGCGGGATGAACGGCGGCGGCACCGCGCTCGTGAGCGCGGTGAACGAGTGGAACAAGTCGTTAGGCAACGTGGGCGTGACGGTACTGCCCGCGAAACCGGTGTCGAGCTTCGAGGGCATTGCATCGGACGCCGATGTCGCGGCCGCGATCGAGCGCATGCGGAGCGGCGACGTGCCGCTCGTGATGGTGCGCGGCGTGAACCCGGTATTCACGAGCCCCAAGTCGGCCAAGGTCGCCGAGGCGTTCGCGAAGGTGCCGTTCAAGGTGAGCTTCTCGAGCTATCCGGACGAGACGACCGAGCTCTGCGATCTCGTGCTGCCCGATCATCACCCGATCGAGTCGTGGGGCGACGCGCAGCCGGTCCCGGACGTGATCACGCTGCAACAGCCGGGCATGGATCCGGTGTACGACACGCGCCAGACGGCGGACGTGTTGCTGCAAGTGGGCAAGTCGAACGCAAGAGCGGCAGCGCAGTTCGCGGCGCCCAACTACATGCGGTGGTTGATCGACCACTTCCCGGGTGGAACGTCGGCGTTCACGGCCACGCTGCAGAAGGGTGTGGGGTCGGGCACGCTCGCACGTCGCGCCGCGCCGGCACGGGCCGCGCAGGCGCCGGCTCCCGCGCAAGCGGCGACCGGCAGCGGCGACTTCTTCCTGGTCGTGTATCCGTCGCCGTCGTTAGGCGACGGCAGCGGCGCGAACAAGCCGTGGCTGCAGGAATTCCCCGACCCCGTCACCAAGATCTTCTGGCAGAGCTGGGTGGAGATGAACCAGCAGACGGCCGCCCGGTTGGGCATCGACTCCGGCGACATTTTGCGGATCGAGTCGCCTGACGGAACGCTCGAGCTGCCCGCGTACGTGTACATGGGGATCCAGGCCGAGACGGTCGCGATCGCGTTCGGGCAGGGGCACACGGCGTATGGACGCTACGCGGCCGGCGTCGGTTCCAACGCGGGCGACCTCCTTCCCGCGAGCTTCGATCCCGCATCCGGCGGCTTCCGTTGGGCATCCACCAAGGTCACGATCACGCCGACGGGTAAGTTCACGCAGGTCGTGACGGTCGAAGGCTCCTCGCGCCAGTACAACCGCGGCATCGCGATGGCGATGACGGTGGATGAGCTCAAGGCGCCGCCGAAAGAAGAGCATCGCGAGAAGATGCCGGGCGACGCGTCGCACGAGTACCTGCCCGGGCTGCGTTCGCCTGTAGCCGCGGACGCGCAGGGCGCCATCCAGTCTTCGATCAAGACGAAAGAAATGGGGATGTACGACCCCACGAACTGGAGCCAGATGGCGAAGCGCCGCTGGGCGATGACGATCGACCTCGCGCGGTGCACCGGATGCCAAGCCTGCGTCACGGCATGCTACGCCGAGAACAACATTCCCATCGTGGGCGCGCCGTATCAGCAGGTGCACACCGCGTTCCTGCACGGCGTGCCCGGCGGCAACATCCTCAAAGGCCGCGAGATGAATTGGATTCGTCTCGAGCGCTACTGGGAGGGCGGGGAAGACGGCGGCGACTTCGAAGCGCGCTTCGTGCCCATGTTGTGCCAGCACTGCGGCAACGCGCCGTGCGAGCCGGTGTGTCCGGTGTACGCGACGTATCACTCGCCCGACGGTCTCAACGTGCAGGTCTACAACCGCTGCGTGGGCACGCGCTACTGCTCGAACAACTGCCCGTACAAGGTTCGCTACTTCAATTGGTTCGGCTACGGGGAACCGCACCGGCCGCAGTACGCGTGGCCGGAGCGCATGAACTGGCAGCTCAATCCGGACGTGACGGTGCGCGGCAAGGGCGTGATGGAAAAGTGCTCGTTCTGCGTGCAGCGCATCCGTGAAGCGGAGCATCGCGCGAAAGCCGAGAACCGCGAAGTAAGGCCGGACGAATTCACGACGTCGTGCGCGCAGGCGTGTCCGTCCAAGGCCATCACGTTCGGCGACGCCGCGGACAACGAGTGGTCGGTGGCGCAGCTCGCGCAGGACCGCCGCGGCTACCACGTGTTCCAGGAGCAGCTCAACACGTTCCCGGCCGTCGTCTACTTGAAGAAGGTCAATCACCCGGCGCCCGGATCAGCGCCGGCTGGAGCATAGGACATGGCGACTGTCGCACGACCGCGCGTCCAAACCGGGCCGAACATACCGGAAGCGAATATCCAGCTTCCGTCGGTCGAGAGTTACGGCCAGGTCACCGAGGAGATTCGCCGAACACTGAATCCGACCAAGGCGTGGCTCGCCGGGCTGATGGTTGCGATCCTCGCGCTGCTGATCGGACTCGGTGCGTGGATGTGGCAGGTCTACATGGGACTCGGCGTGGCCGGGTATTCGCCGCCGGTCATGTGGGGCGTGTACATCGTCACGTTCGTGTTCTGGGTCGGTATTGGCCACGCGGGCACGCTGATCTCCGCGATCTTGTATCTCTTCCGCGCCGGATTCCGCACCACGATTTACCGGTGCGCGGAAGCGATGACGGTGTTCGCGATCATGACCGCCGGCTTGTTCCCCATTCTGCACCTGGGGCGGCCGTGGAAGTTCTTCTGGCTGATCCCGTACCCGAATTGGCGGCTCATCTGGCCGCAGTTCAAGAGTCCGTTAGTCTGGGACGTATTCGCCATTCTCACGTACCTGACCGTTTCGGCAACGTTCCTGTACCTCGGCCTGCTGCCGGACTTCGCCGCCATTCGCGATCGCGAGCGCGATCCCCTGCGCAAGCGGATCTACGGCGTGCTCTCGTTCGGTTGGCGCAACTCGGACATCGAGTGGCGTCACTTCGCGCGAGCGTATCTGTTCCTCGCCGCGTTCTCGACGCCGCTGGTGTTGTCGGTGCACTCGACGGTGTCGTTCGACTTCGCGATGGCGAACACGCCCGGTTGGCACGCGACGTTGTTCGCGCCGTACTTCGTGGCCGGCGCGATCTTCTCCGGCATCGGCATGGTGTTCACGATCATCATCCCGATCCGCCGGTGGTTCAACCTCAAGCACTACGTCACGCTCAATCACCTGGACGCGGCGGCGAAGCTCTGCCTGTTCACTGCGTTAGTCGTGGCCACGGCATACATCACCGAGTTCTTCATTGGGTGGTACGGCGGCAACGAGATCGAGCATTCGTTCTGGTACAACCGCGTATTCGGCCAGTGGTGGTGGGCCGCGTGGATCATGCTCACGTGCAACACCATTCTGCCGCTCACGCTCTTCTGGCAGAAGCTGCGCCGCAACACGACGTGGCTGTTCACGCTGTCCCTGTTCATCAACCTCGGCATGTGGTTCGAGCGCTTCGTGATCTTCGATCCGTCGCTCTCGCACGAGTTCGAGCCGTGGCAGTGGACGCGCTATGCGCCGACCTACATCGACTGGGCCATTCTGTTAGGCAGCTTCGGCTGGTTCTCGATGTGGTTCCTGCTCTTCATCAAGAACTTCCCCGTCGTCGCGATCGCCGAGATCAAGGAGATCATTCCCCCGCCGCTCAGAGTGGCGCACGCGGTGGAAGGGATCGAGGTCACGGGCATGCACCTGGAGTTCGAGCCGGAGACGCCGGGGGAGCGCGACTGATGGAAGGCATCGTCGGAGTATTCCGCGAGCTCGACTCGACGGTCGACGCGATCGAGGCCGTCAAGAAACTCAGGGCCGGCGACATTCGGGTCTACTCGCCCGCGCCCCGACACGAGCTCGAGCACGTTCTCAACACGGGGCCGAGTATCGTGCGCCGCTACACGCTCATCGGCGGGTTGCTCGGCGCCACGTTCGGCTATTGGATCCCGATCTGGATCTCGGACTACTGGCCGTTAGTCGTGGGCGGCAAGGTGGTGCCGTCGTGGGTGCCGTACACGATCATCAGCTTCGAGCTCATGGTGCTCATTGGTTCGCTCGCCACGGTGCTCGGGTTGTTCATCGTCTCCCGCATTCCGCGCATCACGATGACGGTCGGCTACGACGAGCGGTTCAGCAATGCGAATTTCGGCATCTGGGTGGAATGTCCGCCGGAGCGCCAATCGGATGTCAAGGACGCGCTGACGAAGCACGGGGCGGTGGAGGTGCGCGGTGAGCAGTAAAGCGTTAGGCACTGCGCGCGCCGTGGTGCTCGTGGCGGCGACGGTCGCGGCCACCGGCTGCGAATGGTTCACCGACTTCAAGCAGCAGCCCAAGATCAAGCCGTGGCAGTGGGAGTACGCGGGCGACACGGTCACGCCGATGCGCGGCACGCCGATGTACTCGGTGCCGCTCACCGGCAATCCGGAGCCGGCGTACGTCGTATCGTACCAGCAGCTGCCCGGCACGATCGACTCGATGTCCAACTTGCAGAATCCGCACGCGCCGACGGCGGCATCGTTAGACAACGGCCGCAAGTACTTCCAGATCAACTGCGCCGTGTGTCATGGAATCGGCGGAGGCGGGAACGGCACCGCGGTCCAGTTCGGCGTGCCGGCGCCCAATCTGCTCACTGACATCACGAAGAACCGCACCGATGGCTACATCTACGGCATGATCCGGAACGGTCGCGGCTTGATGCCGACGTACGATCGTATCGAGGACATGGATCGCTGGGACGTGGTGAATTACGTCCGCGCGCTGCAGGGGAAGATTCCAGGCGTCACGGCGGACACGTCGCCCGCCGGATTCCCCGGCGAGAACGGGCGCATGGTGCCCGGCTATACGCGCACCGGCCCGACGCGTCCGGCGCCGTACCGGCCGCAGGATGTCGCGGCGTGGATGTCGGAACTCGAGGACACGGCGGCGTTGCCGGCGCAAACGACCACGCCGATCGATAGCGTTAGCACAGCCAAGCCGTCCGCCGCACCCAAGGGAGTCCGCCCGTGAGCTCGCACGCGACGACCGATCGAGACATGCCCAGCCGGGAGGATCTGGTCCGGCTGACGTCCAAACCGATGCCGCGTTGGGTGACCACTTGGAGCGCGATCTTCGCGATCATCGGACTCATCGTGTTCCTGATCGGCGCGTTCACCGGTCAGGATCGGATGTGGCAGGCGCTGCACTTCAACTGGCTGTTCTTCGCCAGCGTGTCGCAGGCTGGCGTGATCATTGTGGCGGTGCAACGTATCACCACCGCGCGCTGGTCGCGCACGATCGTGCGGATGGTCGAGGGGTACGTGGCCTTCATGCCGGTCGCGCTCGTGCTGCTCATCGTGATCATGTTGGGCGGGAAGCACATCTTTCCGTGGTTCTCGGGCGAGGCGCCGATTCCCGAGAAGCGGTTCTGGCTCGACAAAGGGTTCTTCGTTGGGCGCGAGATCGGGATGTTCCTGATCATGACGGTGCTCAGCCTCTGGTACATCTACAAGTGCGTGCGCCTGGACGTGGGGCTCTTGCCTAACGACTCCGGGTCCGACTGGGCCAAGGGCATCCGCGACCGCATGCGCCGCGGTTTCGGCGAGGAGCGCCGCGAGATCCACTCGACGCACTCCATGCAGGGCACGCTCGCGGTGGTGATGTGCCTGCTGTTCAACTTCTTCTATCTGATGCACTCCTGGGACCTGTCGATGTCGCTCGACATGTTCTTCCAGAGCACGATGTACGGCTGGTGGTTCTACATGGGCGCGTGGTTGGCGGCGATCATGTCGTGGTCGCTGCTCGTGATGTGGTGGCGGAAGCATCTGGCCGCCGAGGACCTGATCACGGAGCATCACTTCCACGATCTGGGCAAGCTTGGCTTCGCGTTCACGGCGTTCTGGGGCTACCTCACGTTCGCGCAGTACCTGGTGATCTGGTACGGCAACATGCCCGAGGAGACGCACTGGTTCCACGGCCGTCTCGAGCCGCCCTGGGAATGGGCGACGCTGGCGATCGTATTCCTGGCGTTCGTGATTCCATTCTTCGGATTGCTGTCGCGCGCGGCGAAAGTATACCTGCCGACCTTCTTCATCTTCGCGCTCAGCAGCATCGTGGGCATCTGGCTGCTGCGATACATCGAGGTGTATCCGTCGCTGCACGCCGGCGCACCGCATTTCCTGTTCGGCATCTGGGAAATCGGCATCACGATCGGTTTCCTGGGATTGTGGGGTCTGTCGTACCGCGCCTTCATGGACGCATTCCCGCGCCTGCGCGTGACGATGATGACGTCGCCATATCGCGACGAAGTGCAGGTGCCGGTGAACCCGGACACGATGGAGCCGCTGCCCGCGCACGAGTAGCTGCGCCGCGCGAGCAGAATGTCGAAGGGCCGCCGTTAGGCGGCTCTTCTTTCGTGCAGTTCCAAAAAAAATGAAGAGATTTACTTGGCGCAGATATTTTCATTTCCGGCTACGGCGGCAGGAGCGATCCGCCGAATCGGCCAGCTGATTTTAGTTTAAACGGCGAAAGTAGAGCTGACGCGACCCGCTGGATCGCAGCGTTAGGCGGAGCGTCCTGCGCGACGGCGATCGGCTTGCTATTTCGAGGCCAACGCCTCGAGTCGAGCTCTGGGCACCGCGCCCACCTCGCGCGCAACCTCGCGGCCATCGCGAAAGAGAATCGTGGTCGGAATGCCGCGCACGTTGTACTGCTGCGACGTGCGAGGCGCGAGATCCGTGTTCAGCTTCGTGACGAGCAACATGCCCTGGCGCTTCGCGGCGACTTCGTCGAGCATCGGGGCCATCATCTTGCACGGGCCGCACCAGTCGGCGTAGAAGTCGACCAACACCGGGACCTCGGTTTCGGTAATCGTGCGCTGGAACGATTCGTCGTCGATGGCGAGAGGGCGATCGAGGAGCAGAGGCCGCGTGCAGTTGCCGCACTTCGGACGATCGCTCACACGCGCTGCGTCCACGCGGTTCCACGTGTTGCAGAATGGACAGCGTACGGTGAGGTGCCGCGTGGCGGCGCCGGCGTTGGTCGGTGACGTGCTGCTCATCGGTGCGATCCTCGGTCGAAGCCCCACGCGAAACGTAGACCGCTCGATCGGACGGTGGAAGCACGCTCTGGCCGCACTGCGCCGGCGATTTTATCTTACGCGAGCATCGGGGCGTTAGCTCAGTTGGGAGAGCATTCGGTTTGCAACCGAAAGGTCGCGAGTTCGAGCCTCGCACGCTCCATCGCCGATTCTCCGCAGGCCTGGCGGATGCGCATACCGCCGGGCCTGTTGTGTAGGTTGCTCTCTCTCACTCGCGTCGCGGAGGACGTCCGCTGATCCGACACACGGGCCACCGGCGATCGCGTCTCGGACGCATCGCGCCGTTCGTGTTGCTGCTGATCGCCAGCCTCGCGATTCCGCGCTCGGCGTTCGCTCACCTGGTGCTCGTGTCGAGTGCGCCGCCCGCCGGATCGGCGCTCGCGGCGGCGCCGTCCGCTGTCGGCCTTTCTTTCAGCGAAGACCCGCAACTCGGCGCCACGCGCATCGAAGTGCTGAATGCGTCGGGAGCCCGGGTGGATTCCGGCGCTCCGACGCTCGTGCACATTCCCAAGCACACGCTCGAGGTTGGACTCAAAGGTTCGCTCACGCCGGGCAAGTACACGGTTCAGTGGCGCACGACATCGGATGACGGCCACCCTGTGCACGGTGTGTTCACGTTCACGATCTCCGAGCGCGCCGCCGCGGCGCCGACCGAGACGCCGCCGGCAGCCGAGCCCGAAACCGCATCGCACGCCGCGCAGCCGATGGCGATGGACACGACCGAATCGGGCGGCTTCGATGTCGAATCGCCGCTCTATGTGATCGTGCGCTGGATCGGCTTCGTGGCGATGCTTGCGTTAGTCGGATCGGTCGTGCTCGCGCGCTGGGTGACGCCGCGCGCGGCTGCCGGCCGTCCCGACTTGTCGCGGCGCGTCGACGCCAAGGCGCTGGTCGTGTTCCGCGTGGCGTCGGCATTGCTGCTGATCGATGCGGTGCTGCGACTCGCCGCGCAGGTTGCGGCGCTTCGCGGTAACCCGCCGATGCCGGTCAATGTGCTCGGCATTCTGACGACCACGGTCTGGGGTTGGGCGTGGTTGTTCGAGGTCGCGGCCGCCATCGTCGCGGTGGTGGCGGCGCTCAAGGCCGGCGCCGCGCGCTGGCACATCGCCGAGGCGGCCGTGTTCGTGCTCGCGCTCTCGTTCGCATTCAGCGGACACGCGGCCGACGCAACCCATCTGCGCGCCGTAGCCGTGTCGTCCGACGCGCTGCACATGCTGGCCGCCGGCTCTTGGTTAGGCACGCTGTTGGGTGTGGCGGTCGTCGCGATGCCGGCGTGCCTGGCCGAGCCCGAAGGCATGCGCGGCGCGGCGGCTGCGGACTTCGTGAACGCCTTTTCGCCCGTGGCGCTCACATCGGCCGGCGTACTCGTCGCGACCGGCATCATCGCCGCGTGGCTGCACCTGGGCAGTTGGCACGCGTTCGTGGACAGCGACTACGGACGCACGCTGCTCATCAAGCTCGCGCTCGTGGCGACGGTGGTGGCGTTGGGCGCCATCAACTGGCGCATCATGCGGCCTGCGTTAGGCACCGAGGCCGCGGCGCGGCGCCTGCGCCGCTCCGCGGCCCTGGAGCTCGTGGTCGCGGCGGCCGTGCTCGCGGCGACCGCTGTGCTGGTCGCTTCGAGCCCGCCCGCCGACATGACCGAGATGGGCGACGCTCAGCCGGCGGTCGCGCCCGCCGCGACCGCGGCGTCCGCCCCCGCCGACGGAATCGCGATGCGTGCACGCGTCCCGCGCGGCGCCGGCACATAGGACAACGAGCCACCGAGCTCGTTCTGCACCACCGCGCGGACGATCACGAGTCCGCTCCCGTTCCCCGCGTGACTCGGCATGCCGCATCCGTCGTCGGTCACGTCCAACTCGACCGCGTCGGCCGCCTGACGAATCGTCACGCCCACGGTGCGCGCGTCGGCATGCTTGAGGGCGTTCGTGATCAACTCGTTGAGCACGATCGCCACCGCGCTCGCGCTCCGCGCAGGGAGCGTCGCGCCGCCGTTCACGTCGCACCGCACGCGATCGCCGGCGCCGAAGACATCCAGCGCGCCGTTCGCCACCGCACGCGCGAGCGACGCCAGCTCGACTTCGCTCGCGTGCGGCAGCAGCGAGTCCTGCAAAGCCGCCATGCTGCGCAGCCGCGCGATCGCGACGTCGAGGGCTTCGGGCAGCTCGCGCGGCGGTACGCGGTGCCGCTCCAACACGAGCAACGCCTGAATCGCCGCGAGATTGTTGCGCACGCGATGCTGCAGCTCGCGCAGCAACAGCGCCGTCGCTTCGGCATCACGCCGCGCGCGCTCGTAGAGCCGGCCGTTTTCCGCCGCGAGCTCCGCGAGCGTCGTGCTCAATCGCACCATCTCGCGCTCTGCGTGCCGGATGCGCACGAGCTCCTCCACGCGATCCGCGACGTCCGCGGCCGGCGTGGATGCGCGCAGCCACACATCGGGTGCCGCACCGTTAGGCCGCTCCCGAGGCGCCGTCGTGAGCGCGACGATCGGCAGGAGCGGCATCTGAAACCGGGTCTTGAGCCGGCGCGCGATCGGCAGCACAATTGGTCGAGGAGCGGCGACGATCACCGCTTCCACGTGCTCGTCCACGGAGTCGACCGCGTCGGCGGTGGACGCGTGCGCGACCCGAAAGTCCAGTTGCTCGAGGGCCCGCGCCAATGCGCGCACCGTCGCTCTGGCGCGTGCGTGCGGTTTGGGCGGAGCCACGATCACAATGCGCGGTTCGGACATGTCTCAACTCTGCATTCGACGACGATCACCGGTAAGAATGGACTCGCGTGACTCGGGGGTCCGTGTCTTGCAGGCTGCGCGTCAACTCAAGATGACACGACGGAGTCACCATTGCCATCGCCGCTACGAATCTTGATCGCCGAGGATGAGAGCGTCACGGCGCTGGGGCTCGAACAAGACCTGCGCTCGCTCGGTCATAGCGTGATCGGCATCGCCGCCGACGGCGTCACCGCGGTGTCGATGGCGCGCACCTTGAGCCCGGATCTGGTGCTGCTCGACGTGCGAATGCCGCACCTAACGGGCCTGGAAGCGGCGGAACGCATACATCGCGACCGTCCCGTGCCGATCATCATCGTCACCGCGTACAGCGACGCCGAGACATTGGGACAGGCGTCCGCGTTGCCGGTGTTTCATTATTTGGTCAAGCCGGTAACGGCTGCCCAACTGAGCGCCGCGATCGCGATCGCCGAAGCGCGTCACGAAGAATGGATGAAGCAGCGACACGAGTCCGACGACCTGCGCAAACGACTCGAGGATCGCAAAGTCATCGAGCGTGCTAAGGGAATTCTCATGGAGCGCGACTCGATCAGCGAGAGCGCAGCATACAAAGTGCTCCAACGCACGAGCCAGAGTCGCAACATGACCATGGCGGAATTGTCGCGCAGTCTGCTCGCGGCGGAAGAATTGATCCGCGCGCCCTCGAGCAACACGCCGAGTCCCGCGCGCAGCGAGCCGCGTCGGGAAGCAACGCGCGAACCTCCGCGCCGCGAAGGTCCCTAACGCCGACCGGCAACCCGTTGCCGGTCGTGTCGCGCCGCTCTAGCTTGCGCGCACTCGACCAACGGAGGAACCGCTCCTCATGTCCGCACCAGCTCCATCCGCCGTCACGGGATCTGTCCCGGCGGTCGGCGACGTTGCGCCCGACTTCACCGCTGATTCGACCGCGGGGTCCCCCGTTTCGCTGTCGTCGTTCCGCGGCAAGAAGCGCGTCCTCATCGCGTTCTTCCCGCTCGCCTTCACGAGCACGTGCACGGCCGAGCTCTGCGATCTGAGCGACGACTTCGACCAATTCACCGGCAAAGACGTCGTCGTGCTGCCGATCAGCGTCGATTCCGTGCCGACGCTGCGCGAGTTCAAGGCAAAGCACAACATGCGCGTCGACCTGTTGAGCGATTTCAAGCGGGACATCTCGCGTGCGTACGGCGTGTTGATCCCCGAGCGCTTCTACGCCAACCGCGCGTACTTTCTCGTCGGCACGGACGGCCGCATCGCGTGGCGGCACGTCGAGGATTCGCCGGGCCACAAGCGGACCAACGACGAAATCCTAACGCAAATCGCCGCCGCGGCCTGAACCGCGACGGCGATCGCTGCACGACGCCGACGGGAGGCTATCGGCGCGATTCGTTAGGCGTCTGCTCCGATCCGCTGGCCGCCATGCGGTCGGCGGAGGGAGTCGATGACGTGGCAGCTCCGCGCGACGCTGTCTCGCGCGCCGGCTGCGATGCGATCTCCTTCTCGGCTTGCTTCGAAATCTGAATTTTCCGCGGCTGCGGCAGCGCCGCTTTCGGGATGTCGACCGTCAACACGCCATCGTGGAACGAAGCCTTGATCTGTGACTCGTCCACACCTCCGGGCAGCTGGAACGAACGGAAAAACGAGCCGTAGCTGCGTTCGACCATGTGGTAGCGATCCTTTTCTTCGCTGCTGCGCTCCGACCGCTTCTCTCCGGTTACGGTAAGGACGCCGTTTTCCACGTTCACTTCGACGTTCTCCGGCTTGATGCCCGGCAGCTCGACGTCAATCGCCAAGCTCTTGTCCGTCTCTCGAACGTCCACGGCCGGCGTCCAACGCGAGCGTTCGCTTCCACCGGCCATATCGTCGAATAGCCGGTCGATCTCACGGCGGAGTCCGAATAGCGGCCGCATTTCGCCGCCGAAGAACGGAATGAGTGAGCCTCCACGGTATGCCATAGGGAAATCTCCTGTGTTCGGGTATCGGGGCAGCAGGGAGGGCAACCAGCGTACCGGAATTTCTTGCCGAATTTGACCGATTTGGCTGCCTGGCTGACAGGCAACTGTCGAATCCGCAGACGGATGACGGACGAAGACTTCTTCGGTCATCTTGTCCGGGGACGGGTCGGTCGCTTAGGTTAGAGGGTCCTACCATTCGAGGATCCGTGCCTCGTCAACCACGTGTGGCGCCGTCGGATGCTCAGGTCGATAGCTCGTGCAGTGAACTTCTGCTTCTCATCGCGTCGCTCGCAGAGCGGCTGGCGACGGGAGCAGCGGGTTCAGCGCTCGCCGACCCGCTCGATGAGCTTCTCGAGACGTTGCGCTCAGGTCTCGATCTCGATGAATGCTCGCTGTGGCGGGTTCCCGCAGATTCGTCCGACGAAGGGGCCGAGCGACTCGCACGCGCACCCGGTGGCACTATAGAGGTGACCGCCGATCAGTTGCCCGCGCCTTATGGCAGTCGGAATGGGCACGCCGAGGCCATCGTGCTCACACCGCTCGCGGCGACGGACGTTGATGGGACGGGCGGGACGCTCGCCACCGTGCGTCGCACCCCGATGTCGCCGCTCGAGCGGACGGTGCTGACGACCGCTGCCTTCCTCGTGGGATCGGCGCTCGCGGCCGACGAGAGCGCCCGCCGCGCCGCCGAAGCCGTCGTCGAGCGGACGCGCCAGATCGACGAGCAGCGCCGGTTCATCGAGCGCATCGTGGACTCGCTGCCGGTGGGACTCTACGTGGTGGATCGCGAGTATCGCGTGCATGCGTGGAACCGCAAGCGCGAGACCGGGCTGCAGGGGGTGCTGCGCGAGGAAGCGTTAGGCAGGACGATCTTCGAGATCCTCAGGCGCCAGCCCGCCGACATGCTGCGCCAGGAATTCGACGAGGTGTTCCGCACCGGCGCGATGACGCAGTTCGAGATGCCGTCGAACGCGGCCGGCGAGCTGCGCACGTACCGCGTGTCGAAGATTCCGATGCGCATCAACGATGCGGCGGTGACGCACGTGATCACCATCGGCGAGGACATCACGGAGTGGAAGCGCGCCCACGAGCGCGTGGCGGAGGCGCAGCGGCTGGCTGCGTTAGGCCAACTGTCGGCGGGCGTCATGCACGAGATCAACAACCCGCTGGCCACCATCGCCGCCTGTGCCGAGAGTCTGGCGCTGCAGCTCAACGAGGGCGACGTCCCGGACACGCTGCGCGACGCGATCGCCGAGTACACCCACATCATCGATCACGAGGTGCATCGCAGCAAGCGCATCGTGGACGGGCTGCTCGACTTCAGCCGCCCGCGCGGCGACGCGCGCGAGCCGGTGGACCCGAATGAAGTGGTCGAACACACGCTGTTCCTGCTCAAGCATCATCCGCGCTTCAAGCACGTGAAGGTGGAAGCGTCGCTGGACGCGGACATCGAGCCGCCCGTGTACGGGAGCCGCGAGCAGTTGGCGCAGGTGCTCATGGCACTGTTGCTCAACGCGAGCGACGCCATGGATGGAACGGGCCGCGTGGTGATCCGCAGCCGCAACGATGGGGCAGACGGCGGCGTGGTGATCGAAGTCGAGGATCAGGGGCGGGGGATCGCGGGCACAGAGTTAGGCAGGTTGTTCGAACCGTTCTACACGACCAAGTCGCCGGGCCGCGGTACGGGGCTCGGCTTGTCCATCTGCTACGGCATTGTCGCCGATCACGGAGGGCGCATCGAAGTGGACAGCCAGCTCGGTGTGGGCAGCACGTTCCGGGTGCACTTGCCGGCGGGCCAGGCCAAACCGACGACGGACGGCCAGGGCAAGGAGAAAACGACATGAGAGGCGATGCACGGATCAAGGTACTGGTCGCGGAAGACGAGCCGAACCTCGGCGCGCTCCTGGAGAAGTTCTTGGCCGGCCGCGGTCACGATGTACGGACGTTCACGGATGGCCGTGCTGCGTTAGACGCGCTGCGCGCCGAAGCATTCGACGTGGCGCTGCTCGACATCGTGATGCCCGAGCTCGATGGGCTCGAGGTGTTGCGACAGGTGCGCGAGGATGTGTCGCCGCCCGAGGTCATCATCATCACGGGCAACGGCACCATCGAAACGGCGATCAGCGCGATGAAACTCGGCGCGTACGACTACCTCAGCAAGCCGTACCGCATGGCCGAGATCGAGGTGCTCGTGCGCCGCGCATGGGAGAAGCGGCAGTTGTCGATCGAGAACACGCTGCTGCAGACTCGGCTCGCGCGCGCGGATGCGGTGCCCGAAGTGGTGACGCAGTACGCGCCGATGCAGGCGGTGCTGGCGCTCGTCGAGCGCGTGGCCAAGAGCGATTCGGCGGTGCTCGTATCGGGCGAGAGCGGAACGGGCAAGGAGCTCATCGCGCACGCACTGCACCAGCTGTCGCATCGCGCGGCCGGTCCGTTAGTCGATGTGAATTGTGCGGCAATTCCCGATGACTCGCTGGAGAGCGAGTTGTTCGGGCACGAGCGCGGCGCGTTTCCCGGTGCCGTCGCGCGGAAGCTCGGGTTGTTCGAGCTGGCGTCGGGCGGCACGATCTTCATGGACGAAATCGGCGCCCTCGACCAGCGGCTCCAGGGCAAGCTGCTGCGCGCGCTCGAGCTGGGCAGCTTCTATCGGGTGGGCGGCACGCAGAAAGTCCACACGGACCTGCGCGTGGTGGCGGCCAGTAACCAGGATCTGGCGCAGCGCGTGGCCGACGGAACCTTTCGGAGCGATCTCTACTATCGCATCAATACGATCAGCATCACGCTGCCGCCCTTGCGCGAGCGGACGGTGGACGTGCCGCTGCTCGCCAGTCATTTTCTGGCGCAGTTCGGCGGTCCGTCGGCGCCCACGCTGGCGCCGGACGCGCTCGAGGCGATGGAGCGCTACTCGTGGCCCGGGAACGTGCGCGAGCTGCGTAACGTGATGGAGCGGGCGGTGCTGTTGGCGACGAACGGCGTGGTGCACGCGGCCGATCTTCCGTTAGGCGGACCGGCCTCGGCGGGCGGACGCGCCGAACCATTGGTGCCGCTCGACGACGTGGAACGGAAGCACATCGAATCGGTGCTAATGCACGTCAACTGGCACCAGGGCAAGGCCGCGGAGATCCTCGGCATCTCGCCCAAGACGCTGTACCGCAAGATTCGCGAATACGGATTCCACCGCCCTCAGGCGGGATGAGCGAGCGACGCATGCAATGAAGATCCTGGTAATCGAAGATGACCCGACGGTCGGGCAGTACGTGAAACGGGGGCTCGAGGAACAGCGCTGGGGCGTGGACCTCGTGCCCGACGGAGAAGAAGGCGAACGGAGGGCCCATTCGGATGCGTATGATCTCATCGTGCTGGATATGCGGCTGCCGGGCCGATCGGGTATGGAAGTGCTGCACAACCTGCGCGCCCGCGGCTTTCAGCGCCCGGTGCTGGTGCTCACGGCGCAAGACGCGGTAGACGCGAAGGTGCAGGCGCTTCGCGCGGGCGCCGACGACTACGTCACCAAGCCGTTCGCGTTCGAGGAGTTTCTCGCGCGTGTCGAAGCCCTGAGCCGCCGCCCGCTCGCGATCGCGGAGCCGCGGCTCCGCGTCAAGGACCTGGAGCTGGACAAGAATACGCGCACCGTCAGGCGTGCAGGCCGCGATCTCGAGCTCACGCCCAAAGAGTACACGGTGCTCGAGTACCTCATGCGACACACGGGCCGCGTGATGAGCCGCACGCTCATCACCGAGTACGCGTGGGGCTACCATTTCGATCCGGGCACGAACATCGTGGACGTGGTGATCAACCACCTGCGCAAGAAGGTCGACGCGAACGCGTCGGTGAAGCTGATCCACACCGTGCGCGGCGTGGGTTACGTGATCCGCGAGTGAGGCACGGAGGCAAGCGGTGAGAAGTATTCGGGCCCGGCTAACGTTCGCGTACGCCGGGGCGATGGTCGGAACGATGATCGCGTTCACCGCCGCGTTGTGGACGGCGCGGCGCGCGAGCTCCTACGAGGAGCTGTCGAAGCACGTGCTCGCGCAGGCGAACCTCGCGTCGACCATCATCTCGCAGGCGAGCAAGTCGGGCCCGGTCACGGTCACGCGCGACACGCTCAACGGACCCATGATCTCGCCCGAGCTGCGCACGCTGCTCGAGGGCATGGAAGGCTACGTGCTCGTGCTCGATCCGAGCGGTCGCTTGCTGTACGGCTCGTTCGCGCTCCGTCAATTGTCGGAGGACGACCGCACGACGCTGCAGCGCGAGGCGATTGCGGTGAAGCCGGGCGGGCAGGGCGAGCTGCTCGACGTGGGCGGCGACCGGTTGCTGCTCGTGGCCGTGAACGAAGACATGGATGTGCCTAACGTGCAGCGCGTGGTGGCCGCCGAGTCGGTCAAGTCAACGGACATCGCGATTCGCGAGCTCATCGGGACCAGCCTCGCCGTCGCGCCGCTGCTGCTCATGGCGTCCGTTGGGCTCGCCTACATGATCGCCGGGCGCGCGTTCCGTCCCGTTGGGCAGATGATCAACGAGATGCGCGCGATCACCGACGGACGCAGCCTGCATCGCCGCCTCCCGATCGATGACGCCAACGAAGAGATGGCGCGGCTCGGCATCACGCTGAACGAGATGATGGAGCGTCTCGAGAAATCGTTCTCGGCGCTGCGGCGGTTCACGGCGGACGCGAGCCACGAGCTCAAGACGCCGTTGGCGGTGCTCCGCGCCGACGTCGAGCGCTCGATGAGCGGCGCCTCCACGCGCGCCGAGCGCATGGTGGCGCTCGAGGAAGCGCTACACGAGACGACCCGCATGGCGGATCTGGTGGAGAGTCTGCTCACGCTCGCGCGCGCCGACGAGGGGCGCTTCGACCTTCACCGCGAGCGCGTGGATTTGGAGCCGCTGGCGCGGGAAGTCTTCGAGACCGCCACCATTCTCGCCGAGCCCGCTGGCCTAACGGTGACCATGGCCGAGCCGGCGCGCGTGGCTGTGTTCGGCGACCGGGCTCGGCTGCGCCAGTTGTTCTTGAATCTCACGACCAACGCGATCAAGTACACGCCGCGCGGCGGCAGCGTGGAAGTCTCGCTCATCTCGTACGAGCATACCGCCGCGTTCTCGGTGCGCGACACCGGGATCGGCATCTCCGCATCCGACCTGCCGCACATCTTCGAGCGCTTCTATCGCGCGGATCGCGCGCGCTCGCGCGGCACCGAACGGTCAGGGTTCGGTTTGGGACTCGCGATCAGTCAATGGATTGCGGAAGCGCATGGCGGAACGATCTCCGTTCGATCGCGCTACGGGCGCGGCAGCACGTTCACCGTGACGCTTCCGGTGTCGGGCGAAGAGCCGGACCGTGTTTTGCGGGACGGCGCGGAAGGTCCAGCCGCGGCGTAAGCGGGCTCGACATCGGGACGCGTCCTGTCAGCATCGTGTTTGAAAGCTAACAACGCCTTCACGGTTTCTTAATGTCTGCGGCATTACCGGCTCATTTGCCGCCGGTAAGTTCCCGAAGCGTTAAGGACTGGTATGGACCCTTCACCGCGGAGTGTGATCGAGCATGTTCACCACGCTGCTCGAATCCAAGCCTAAGCGAAATAGGAATCCGGGCAGTATCGTCGCGAGCATCGTCTTGCACGCGGCACTGATCGGACTCGCGGTCGCAGTCACGTTGAATGCGGGACTGCGCAACGAGAAAGAGCACCGCCAAGAAGACGTCAAGTTCGTCCAGACCAAACCGCCTGCGCCGAAGCCGGAGCCGCCGAAGCCGCCGCCGCCGCAGACGGTGGTCACGCCGCCGCCTCCCAAGGGCTTCCAGGTGCTGACGGCGCCGATCAACATCCCGACCAAAATTCCGGACGTCGATCTGTCGAAGGCGGTGACTAACGAAGCCGACTTCTCCGGCAAGGGCGTCGAAGGCGGCACGTCGAAAGGTGTGGTCGGCGGCAAGGGGCCGGTGAACCCGGACCAGACCTATTTCGAGTTCCAGGTCGAGAAGCCGGCGTTAGCCAAGGAAGACAATCCACAGCCGCAATACCCGAGCATGCTCCAGAGCGCCGGCGTCGAGGGCGAGGTGCTCGTGCAGTTCGTGATCGACACGACGGGCCGGGCGGACATGAGCACGTTCAAGGTGCTCAAGGCGTCCAACGACCTGTTCACGAATTCGGTCAAGAACGTGCTGCCGCGCATGAGGTTCTATGCCGCGGAAACGGGCGGTCGAAAGGTGAAAGAGCTCGTGCAGTGGCCGTTTTCGTTCAAGACACCCAAGTGAGTTGCTGGGCGTCATAGGGTTCATCATTCGCACACCGTCGGAGGACTTAGTCCATGAGTCTGTCGATTTCTGCCATGTTCGTCACGATGGGATGGTTCGCGAAGGGCATCGTGATCGTCCTCGCGATCATGTCGATCTTTTCGCTCACCATCGCGATCGGGAAGTGGTGGCGGCTGCGCAAGGCGCAGTCCGAGACCCGCAAGTTCGCGCCTGAGTTCTCCCAGTTCCTCGAGGAAGACAACCTCAACGAAGCCATCAAGCTCGCCGAGGGCTACAAGAAGTCGCACGTGGCCCGCGTGTTGGGCGGTGCGTTAGGCGAGGTCAAGCCGCTGCTGCAGGACGGGTCGGTGACGGTCGCCGACATCAACTCGGCCGAGCGCGCGGTGGAGCGCAACATGTTGATCATCGTGTCCGAGCTGAAGCGCGGCCTGGCCGTGCTCGCGACGGTCGGTGCCACGGCGCCGTTCGTCGGACTGCTCGGAACGGTCATGGGTATCGTGAACGCGTTCCAGGGCATGGCGGTGTCGGGCGCCGGCGGGTTAGGCTCGGTGTCGGCCGGTATTTCCGAGGCCCTCATCACGACGGCGTTCGGTCTCATCGTCGCCATTCCGGCGGTGTGGTTCTTCAACTACTTCTCGACCAAGATCGACAACCTCTCCGTCGAGATGACGTATACCTCGAAGGAGATGATCGACTATCTGATCAAGGGTGTCGCCGGCGAGTTCGGCCGGTCGCGGTTCACCCGCGAATTCAACGCCACGTCGGCGTCGAGCTCGCAGGGCGGCCCGATCTCCCAGTAATCGCCACCCGCTGATCGAGGATTTGACTCATGGCGATGTCTGCAGGTGGCAGTGGTGCCGTCAAAGCGGAGCCGAACGTCACGCCGTTGATCGACGTCATGCTCGTGTTGTTGATCATCTTCATGATCGTGACGCCGCTCATCAATTCCGGCTTCCAGGCGCAACCGCCCGACGGCATCAACATCAAGGCGCATCCCGAAGACAACGATGACGTGGTCCTCGGCATCGATGCGAATGGACAGTACTACCTGAACAAGAAGCCGATCCAGAACTCGACGTTAGGCGACCGCACGAAGGAGATTTTCGGGGCGCCCGGACGGCAAGAGTTCATCATGTACCTCAAGGCGGACCGGAACCTGAAGTACTCCAAGGTGCTCGACGCGATCGACATCATCGAGCACAACGGCGTGCGCGTCATGGCGGCCATCACGGACCAGACGCCGGGAACGCGGTCCACGGTGCCGGGCGACATCCTGTCGCCGACGCCTAACAAACAGTAGGACAGGAGACCGCGACGATGGCCATGTCAGGCCAGGGCGAGAGAGGCCTCACCAACGACATCAACGTCACGCCGATGATCGACGTGTTGCTGGTGCTGTTGGTCATCTTCATGGTGGCGGTGCCGTTGGCCCGGAAGGCAATCGACACGCAGCTGCCCGATCCGAATCCGCCACAGGTTCCAGTTACGCGAAACCCGGATCAGATCGTGCTCCAGGTGCTGCCGCACGGTGCGTACAAGATCAACAGCGAAGATGTGACCAAGGACAACCTGAGCAAGCGGCTGCACGAGATCTACGATCCGCGCCCGGACAAGATCATTTTCGTCAAGGGCGATACCGCGGTGACGTTCCAGGACGTGATTCACGCGATGGACGTGGCGCGCGGAGCGGGCGTCAAGATCATCGGCATCCCGCCCAAGTAAATCAGGCCGGTTAGGCACTGCAACGAACAACGGGCTCGCCGCGGCACGTGCCGGGCGAGCCCGTTTCGCGTTTGCAGCGACCGTCGTTAGAACGACATTCCTGCCAGGAACTGCCAGGTTCGATTCTTCGCATCGCTCCCGTCGAATGTGGCGACCAGGCCATGCGTGTAGCGAATGCCGATCGACAAATTCGTTTTCTTGCCCGCGGGGAACACGATGCCGCCGCCGAGCGTCGCGCCAAGGTCAAAGGATTTCTTGGACAAGGAGCCGGGGCTCGCCGCATTGATGTCATCGCAAGAAGCAGATACCGAGGCGCCGCCCTGGGACTCTTCGCCGTTGCACGACACCTCGAACGACAACGTCGGGCCGGCGAGGAAGAACGGATGCAGCTGACCACTGGTCGGTACGTCCCAGCGCGCGAGCACCGGAACGTCGATGTAATCCATCTTGAGCGTCACTCGGTCGCCGCCGCTTTCCTCGGACGCGCCACGCTGTGTGAACATCAACTCCGGCTCCAGCCCGAAGCGACGATCGAGGTGGAATGTGACGTAGCCACCCAGCGTTAGGCCGGTTCGCGAGCCGACGCCCGAGAAATCGCTCCCGCCAAGCGTGGCGAGGTCGAGGCCGGCGAGCACGCCGAACGTGGGCTTGGGCGCAGTCATGCCCTGAGCCCGCACGGGGGCTGCGGCGGCAACAGCGAGCACCGAGAATGACAGAGCGGCAAGATGGCTACGATTCATAGTTTCCCTCGGGTAAAGGAACGGACGACAGTTAGACATCGACGGCCACCGCGAAGTCGGCTCCGCTTAGTCGTTTCGCGCCGTCCGACCCAAGAGGACGTGCAAGCAGCCTCATGAGTTTCCAACCGTCCTGCGTTGGAGGGGTCTGACACCGTCAGGCATTCCTTTTTCGTTATGTTGGGGAACCTGTAGGTCGTGTTCGGATACGACGGTTGGTGGAGGTCGAGCCAATCTCGAAGTCGAATCGCGCTCACACGAGCGAGCCTGAGCGGTCCGTGCCGCCGTACCGTCCGCCGATCGGTGTCCCCACCGAGCGACCATCACGGTGGGGCTTCCTCGTGTCGCTCGGAATCCATGCGCTGATCGTGTTCCTGCTCGTGGGCGGAATGCTGGCCGCCGATCAGGCACAGATCGCGCGCGGAGCTGGAGGCGCGGGACCAGCCGGCGGCGGTGGCGGTGGTCGCCCCGGACTCGGCGCGCGGGCGGCGCCCGAGCGGGTCAAGTTCATGCGTCTGGCGGCTCCCCAGCCGGCGGTGCCCAAGACGCCGCCGCAGCGGATCACGCCGCCGGTAGTGAAGAAACCGCCCAAGCCCATCGAAAAACCGATCGTTCATCCGACGGTCGCGCCGACCCAGCAAGCGGCGGTGCCGGTAGCCGCGGCTCCGACTGTCATCGCGATTGCGCCATCGGCCGGAGCGGGCACCGATGGTACGAATGGATCGGGGCCGGGGACGGGAGGCGGCGTCGGAGCGGGCAACGGGCCTGGGCGGGGATCCGGGAATGGGCCAGGTACCGGCGGCGGCGAAGGGACGGTGTATCCGGCGACGCCCGACTTCGCGGTGATTCCACCGTTGCCGGTACCAAAAGGTCTGCACGGCAAGACGGTGCAGCTTCGCTTCACGATCGACGAGAGCGGCCGCGTCGTGAAGTTCGACTTCGATCCGACCGGAGACTCCGGCTACGATCGCGAGCTCAAGTCGCGTCTCTCCGAGTACCATTTCCGGCCCGCGCATAAGACGGATGGGACGCCGGTGGCTTCGGTGTTCGTCACACAGTTCGTCCTATAAGGTCGGACACAGCCGGCCTTGTCCGTCCTCTGGCTTGTGTTTCGGCCGTTTGTTAGCTTCCTGCGGCTGTCACTTTGGGCGCCCGCGGCCCTGGTCGTGGCTCTCGTGAGGCGCGTCCGGCTTTGCCTGCCAGCCGGAAGGTTCGCTCATCCAATTGAGGAGTTGCATGACCACCGTCGTGGCCGATCGCCCAGCGACCACCGAGACACCGCACGAGTTCGTCAAAGCGCTCACGTTGGTGGACGCAACGATGCTCGTCGCCGGCGCGATGATCGGGTCCGGCATCTTCATCGTGTCGGCCGACATTGCACGGTCGGTTGGCTCGCCGTTCTGGTTGTTGGTGGTGTGGATCGTCACGGGCATCATGACGCTGCTCGGCGCCCTCGCATATGGCGAGCTGGCGGCGATGTTCCCGAAGGCTGGCGGGCAATATCTGTTTTTGCGCGAGTCGATGGGTTCACTCATGGGCTTCCTTTATGGGTGGACGCTGTTCGTGGTCATCCAAACGGGCACCATCGCGGCGGTGCTGGTGGCATTCGCGCGATTCCTGGGTGAGCTCGTACCGGCGATCTCGCCGGATCTCTACAGCTGGTTTCCCCACCACTCGTTCGCGACCGCCGGCGGACCGATCGATGTCGGCTTGAGCCCCCAGCGGCTCGTTGCGTTAGTCGTCGTCTGGTTTCTCACGTGGATCAACCTGCGCGGCGTGCGCGAGGGCAAGTTCATCCAGACGACGTTCACGATCGTGAAGACGGGCGCGTTGGCCGTGCTCGTGATCCTCTGCCTCACGCTGGGGCGCAACGCGACGGCGATTGCGGCGAACTTCCACAGCGGGAATTTCTTCGGACACGTCGACTTGGGCTCGGCGTTCGTGCTGGCGTTCGGCGCCGCGCTCGTCGGCTCGCTCTTCTCGAGCGACGCCTGGAACAACGTGACGTTCGCGGCGGCGGAAGTGCACAACCCGAAGCGCAACTTGCCGCTGGCTCTTGCGTTAGGCACCGGTCTCGTCACGCTGCTCTACGTGCTGACCAACGTCGGCTATCTCTTTACGCTGCCGATGTCCGGGTCCGCTACCGCTACCACGGTCATGGGACGCGGGATTCAATTCGCGACGCAAGATCGCGTCGGAACCGCGGCCGCCTCGGTGTTGTTCGGTGCGAGCGGGGGCACCGTGATGGCGATCGCCATTCTCATCAGCACGTTCGGGTGCAGCAACGGGCTCATTCTCGCGGGCCCGCGCGCCTACTACGCGATGGCGCGCGACCGCGTGTTCTTCAGAAAGGTGGGCGAGCTGAACGAGCGGCGCGTGCCGGCGTCGGGTCTCGTGTACCAGGGGATCTGGACGTCGCTCCTCTGCCTAACGGGCACGTATGGCCAGCTGCTCAACTACGTCATCTTCGCGCAGCTGGTGTTCTACGTGCTCACGACCACCGGCCTGTTCATCCTGCGCCGCAAACGTCCGGACGCCGAGCGCCCCTATCGCGCGGTCGGGTATCCGTGGCTTCCGGGGTTGTACGTCGCCCTTGCCGCGATCACCGCGATCATCCTGCTCATCGCCGACAAGACTCGTGCGCAGGCGCTGGCCGGACTCGCGATCGTCGTCGTGGGCATACCGGTGTTTCTGCTGTGGCGGCGTGTGGAGTCGGCGTGAGCCGTTGCCTCGCGTGGCCCATTCATCGATCATTGTCGTGGCAGCCGTCCGATCGGCGGCCACCTTCTCGTTTTGTATCGTTCGTACCCTCTGGAGGCGTTTCCCGATGAACTGGTTGGCACCTGTCGTCCGACGCGCAGCGCGCGTGCTCCTCTATCCATTGCTCGCGCTGAGCGCACTGGCGCTTGCCGCGCCCGCGCTGGTCGCGCAGGCGGCGGAGAACGCCGGCGGGGAGGCGAACCTCCGCATACCCGACCTCTCGAGCGTGTCGTTCCTGTGGGGCATTCCGGGCCACAAGCTCCTCATGTTCGGCCTGGTGTTCTGTGCGTTAGGCATGCTCTTCGGCCTCGTCATCTACAGCAACCTCAAGCGCCTGGCCGTGCACCGGTCCATGCGCGAGGTGTCGGAGCTGATCTACGAGACCTGCAAGACGTATCTGGTGCAGCAGGGCAAGTTTCTGCTGCTGCTCGAGGTGTTCATCGGCATCGTGATTCTGCTGTACTTCGGCGTGCTGCAGCACTACGGCGCGGCGAAGGTCATCATCATTCTGCTGTTCAGCCTGTTGGGCATCGCCGGCAGTTACAGCGTGGCGTGGTTCGGCATTCGCGTGAACACGTTCGCCAATTCGCGCACGGCGTTCGCGAGCCTGCGCGGCAAGCCCTATCCGTGCTTCTCGATTCCGTTGAGCGCGGGCATGAGCATCGGCATGCTGCTCATCAGCGTCGAGCTGGTGATGATGCTCTGCATCCTGCTCTTCATTCCGGGCGACTACGCGGGCCCGTGCTTCATCGGGTTCGCGATCGGCGAGTCGTTGGGCGCGGCCGCGCTGCGTATCGCGGGCGGCATCTTCACCAAGATCGCGGACATCGGCTCCGACTTGATGAAGATCGTGTTCAACATCAAGGAAGACGACGCGCGCAACCCCGGCGTGATCGCGGACTGCACGGGCGACAATGCCGGCGACTCCGTTGGGCCGAGCGCCGACGGGTTCGAGACGTACGGTGTGACGGGCGTCGCGCTGATCACGTTCATCGTACTCGCGGTGAAAGAGCCGACGGTGCAGGTGCAGCTGCTGGTATGGATCTTCGTAATGCGCGTCGTGATGATCATCGCCAGTGGCGCGTCGTACCTGATCAACGGGTGGTTCGCCAAGGCGAAGTATGCGGCGGCCGACAAGATGAACTTCGAGGCGCCGCTCACGTCGCTCGTGTGGCTGACCTCGATCGTGTCCATCGTCCTCACGTACCTGGTGTCGTACGAGCTCTTGCCGACGTTAGGCGACGGCACGATGTGGTGGAAGATCTCGACGGTCATGACGTGCGGGACGCTCGCGGGCGCGTTGATCCCCGAGTTGGTGAAAGTGTTCACGTCGGTCGAGTCGATCCACACGCGCGAGATCGTGAGCTCGTCCAAGGAAGGCGGGTCGTCGCTCAACATTCTGTCCGGCTTGGTGGCCGGGAACTTCAGCGCCTACTGGCTGGGCATCGTCATCATGGCTCTCATGGCGATCGGCGCCTGGGTGGCGAGCCTCGGCATGGATGCGCTCATGGTGGCGCCCGCGGTGTTCGCCTTCGGCCTCGTCGCGTTCGGCTTCCTCGGCATGGGCCCGGTGACGATCGCGGTCGACTCGTACGGCCCGGTGACGGACAATGCGCAGTCGATCTTCGAGCTCTCGCTCATCGAGCAGGAACCGAACATTTCGGCCGAGCTGCAGAAGGACTTCGGCTTCGCGCCGCAGTTCGAGCGCTCGAAGCAGTTCCTCGAGGAGAACGACGGCGCGGGCAACACGTTCAAGGCGACGGCCAAGCCGGTGCTCATCGGCACGGCGGTGGTCGGCGCGACGACGATGATTTTCTCGATCATCGTGGCGCTCACCGACGGCCTGACGCAGAACCTCGACAAGCTGTCGATGCTCCACCCACCGTTCCTGCTGGGGTTGCTCACGGGTGGCGCGCTGATCTACTGGTTCACGGGCGCGTCGACGCAGGCCGTGACGACCGGTGCCTACCGCGCCGTGGAGTTCATCAAGCGGAACATCCGGTTGGAAGGCGTGACGAAGGCGTCGGTGACGGACAGCAAGAAGGTGGTGGAGATCTGCACGCTGTACGCCCAACGCGGCATGCTCAACATCTTCCTCACGGTGTTCTTCGCTGCGCTCGCGTTCGCGTTCGTCGAGCCGTACTTCTTCATCGGCTATCTGATTTCGATCGCGTTGTTCGGGTTGTACCAGGCGATCTTCATGGCTAACGCCGGCGGCGCCTGGGACAACGCGAAGAAAATCGTCGAGGTCGAGCTCAAGCAAAAAGGCACGGACCTGCATGCCGCAACGGTGGTTGGCGACACGGTCGGCGATCCGTTCAAGGACACGTCGTCGGTGGCGCTCAACCCGGTGATCAAGTTCACGACGTTGTTCGGCCTGCTGGCGGTGGAGCTCGCGGTCTCGTTGCGCGTGAGCCAGGGAGCCGGCTTGGTGCACCTGATCGCGGCCATCTTCTTCCTGATCTCGGTGTACTTCGTGTGGCGGTCGTTCTACGGGATGCGCATTCAGCGTGAGGAGCCCGCAGCCGCCGAGGTAGGCGGAGTGGCGGTGGGCGCGGTCAGCCGCTGAGGACGACGCGCGTGCCGCGACGCGCGGACACAGATTGGAGGGCGATCTAGTGGCATCGTCCCTCTTCGTACGAAAGTCCCTCGCCGACTGCGAGGCCGACGCCGAGCGTCGCGGGGGACTCAAGCGGTCGCTCAACAAGTGGCACCTCACTGCGTTAGGCGTGGGGGCCACGATCGGCGCCGGGATTTTCGCCACCACCGGCACGGCGATCGTCGGCGATCCGTCCCGTCCCGGGGCGGGCCCGGCGATCGTCTTTTCGTTTCTGCTCACGGCGGTGGCCTGCGGGTTCGCGGCGCTCTGCTACGCGGAGTTCGCGGCGATGGTGCCGATCTCGGGGTCGGCGTACACGTACGCGTACGCGTCGATCGGCGAGTTCGTGGCCTGGATCATTGGCTGGGACCTCATCATCGAGTACGCCGTCGGCAACATCGGCGTCGCCATCGGGTGGGCGGGCTACTTCCGCGAATTGATCGGCCACTTCGGGCTGAACCTGCCGGCGTGGTTGGCGACGGACTATCGCACCGCGCACGATGCGTTCCGCGCTCTGGCATCAACGCCTAACGATCCGATGACGCAGTACATGGCGTCGGCGTGGACGAACGCGCCGCACGTGTTCGGGCTGCCGTTCATCATTAATTTGCCGGCGGTCGCGGTCGTCGCGGTGATCACGGTGATTCTCGTGATCGGGATCAAGGAGTCCGCGGACACGAACAACGCGATGGTGCTGCTCAAGATCGGCATCATCCTGTTCTTCATTGCCGTTGGTCTGTTCCTGATCAAACCGCACAACTGGACGGACGCGTCGACCGGCGGGTTCGCGCCCAACGGGTTTGCCGGCATCAGCGCGGCAGCGGCCATCATTTTCTTCAGTTACATCGGATTCGATGCCGTGTCGACGGCAGCCGAGGAGGCTCGCAATCCGGCGAAGGACATGCCGTTCGGCATCGTGATGAGCCTCATTGTATGCACGGTGCTCTACATCGCGATCTCGATCGTGATGACCGGCGTGGCGCCGTGGAAGACGTTAGGCACGGCGGAGCCGATGATCACGGCGCTGCAGTACGCGTCGGGGCCCGCGGGGCTGCTCAACGCGTCGCGCTTCATCATCGCGTTGGGCGCGGTCATCGCCATGGGGAGCGTCCTGCTCGTGTTCCAGTTGGGCCAGCCGCGCATCTTTTTCTCCATGGCGCGCGACGGATTGCTGCCGCCGGTGATGGCCAAGGTCCACCCGAAGTACAAGACGCCGTACGTGGGCACCATTCTCACGGGCGTGTTCGTGGCGGCCTTCTCGGCGTTCGCCAACATTTCCGAGGTCGTAGACCTCACCAACATCGGGACGTTGTTCGCTTTCGTGCTCGTCTCGATCGGTGTGATCGTACTGCGGCGCAAGGAGCCCGACCGGCCGCGGCCGTTCCGCGTTCCGTTGGTCCCGATCACACCGCTCATTTCCGTCGCCGCGTGCGGCTACCTCATGTACGAGCTGCCGGGCATCACGTGGAAGCGATTCGTGGCGTGGCTGATCCTGGGCCTGGTGTTCTACTTCTTCTACGGGTACCGCCACTCCGTGCTCCGGCGCCAATCGTTAGGCATGGCGCCCGTGGCGACGGGCGAGTCCACCACGTCGGGCATGTGACCGCCGTGGGCACGATCTGGCGCCGCCTGCGCCGCGTCACTCTGACGCAATGGATCGTGTTCTCGATGGTTGCGGGAACGCTCATTGGGTGGTTCGCCCCCGGCGTCGCCGTCCATCTCCAGATTCTATCGACGATTTTCCTGCGGATGATCCGCGCGCTCATCGCGCCACTCATCTTCGGCATGCTCGTGGTGGGCATCGCGGGACACGGCGATGATCTCAAGCTCGTTGGGCGGCTGGCGCTGCGGTCGATCGTGTACTTCGAGGTGGTGACCACGCTGGCGTTGGTGGTTGGACTCGTCGCGGTGAATCTCATCCAGCCGGGTCAGGGCGTACAGATCACGTCGGCGTCGGCGGCGCAGGGCACCGCGCTCGCGGCAACGCATTTGAGCGCCGACACCGTACTCGTGCACGTCGTCCCGCAGAGCATCGCCGAGTCGGCCGCGAACAACGAAGTGCTGCAGATCGTGTTCTTCGCGGTGTTGTTCGGTGTGGGCGTGACGCGCGTGCGGCCGGGGCCCAAGCAGACGATGGTCGCGTTCTGCGAGAGTCTGTCCGAGGTGATGTTCAAGTTCACGGGTTTGGTGATGGCGTTCGCGCCGTTCGGGATCGGCGGGGCGATCGCGTTCACCGTGGGCAAGAACGGGTTAGGCGTGCTGCGCGGACTCGGTCTGTTGGTCGGCACGCTCTACGTCGCACTCATTGTATTTGCCGTGGGCGTCTTGTGGCCGGTGGCCGCGTTGGCGAAAGTGCCGGTGCGGCGGTTCATCCGCGCGGTGAAAGAGCCGTGGCTCATCGCGTTCTCGACGGCGTCGTCGGAGGCAGCGCTTCCGTTAGCCATGGAAGAGATGGAACGCTTCGGCGTCCCGCGCCGCATCGTCGCGTTCGTGATGCCCACGGGGTACTCGTTCAACCTCGACGGCAGCACGCTCTATCTGGCCGTGGCGTCGGTGTTCGTGGCGCAGGCGGCGGGCGTCCCCATGAGTCTCGGGAGCCAGTTGCTCATGATGCTGACGCTGATGTTGACGAGCAAAGGCGTGGCGGGCGTGCCGCGCGCGGGGCTGGTTATTCTGTCGGGCGCGCTGGCGACGTTCGGGCTGCCGCTGCAGGGCGTGGCGGTGATCGTGGGAGTGGACGCGCTCATGGACATGGCGCGGACGTCGATCAACGTGGTGGGGAACTGTCTCGCGTCGGCGGTGATGTCGCGGTGGGAAGGTGAGGGCGCCCTGGGGCAGGCCGCACCCGTTGGTCTTAAGTCTGAGCCGGCGACGCGCCTTGCCGGCGGCGATGCCTAACCGGCGATATCGACGCGTGGTCGAGCCGTGTCAGCAGTCGCCATGAACGGTACAGAAGAATCGTGCGACGTCGATTTCGAGCGTGTTGCCGTCGGGCTCGAGGCTGAAGGGGAGCCGCTCGTCGAGAATTTCCGGACGGTCGTCGGCCGGTCGCCAACGCTCGATGAGACGCGCCTCGAGGTCGACGACCCAGTATTCCGGTACACCGGCGCGCTGATAGCGCCGGCGTTTGAGCTGGCGGTCGTAACGCGCAGGTGAGGGCGACAGGACCTCAACGACCAGGATCAACGAGGTGATGTCGTTCCAATCGCGCACGGGTTTATCGCCAGCGGTTTTGTACACGAAGAGATCCGGCTGGAGGATCTCGTCTTCGCCCAACGAGATATCGGCCGGCGACATGAGGACACTCGCCGTGCCTGCTGCGAGAAGCCACGGGTCGAGGAGACGGATGAGCGCGAGAATCGCTCGTTGATGCGGGTATCGAGGCGCGGGCGTCACGACAAGCTCGCCATCAATGAGCTCGTAGCGGTTGCCGTCGTCCGGAAGCGCGCGGACAGCGTCCGCGGTCCAAGTCTCACTTGCGCGTGGCATGGCCATAATGTGTCGCTCGGCAGAGGAAATCGGCAAGGGACCATGCGGCACGATGGCACGGGCCAGCGCGGTGAGTAGAATCAAACGGTTCCGCATCGTACCATCGTGTTCCGGCCGATCACGGCGGCTCCATCTCCACATCGCGACCCATGACCACCACGACGCCTAACGGCTTGGAAGCCATGCAAGCGCGTCCGCCGCGCGTCCTCGGCCTGCGCGACGTGGTGTTGTTCAACATGGTGGCGGTGATCGGGCTCCGATGGCTCGCCACCGCGGCGAAGGCCGGACCCGGCACGCTCGCGCTGTGGATTCTCGCGGCCGCGTTGTTCTTCATCCCGCAGGGCCTGGCGGTGATCGCGCTGTCGGCGCGGTTCCCGAGCGAAGGCGGCATCTACACGTGGACCCGCGAGACGTTAGGCGAAGGCCACGGGTTTCTGTGCGGGTGGTGCTACTGGATCAACAACGTGTTGTACTACCCCAACCTGCTGATCTCGACGGCGGTCATCGCGACGTGGGTCATCGGGAAGGGCGAGAGCGGCCTGGCGGACAATCGCGCCTACGTGCTGACGGCGACGCTGGTCGCGCTGTGGGTGGCGGTGGCCGTCAACATCGCCGGCGCCGGCCGCGGGAAGTGGCTGCAGAACTTTGGTGCGTTAGGCACCTACATCCCGGCGACGCTCCTGGTGATCGTCGGCGTGGTGGCAGCGTTCACGAGCCCGCCGGCGAATCCGCTCACGCGCGCGTCGCTCACGCCGCACCTCGACAACCTCGCGTCGCTCAATCTGTGGGCGTCGATCGCGTTCGCGTTCAGCGGCCTCGAGCTGTCGTCGGCGATGGGCGACGAGGTGCACGACGCGGCGCGCACCATGCCGCGTTCGGTGCTCATCGCCGCTCCGCTCATCGCGGCGGCGTACTTGCTCGGCTCCGGGGCGATGTTGTGGCTGGTGCCGAGCGATCAGGTGAACCTGACCGCGGGATTCATCCAGGGCATCTCGATCGGCGCGGCACGGATCGGAACCGGCTTCGCGTGGATCGGCGCCGTGGCGGCGGCGTTCTATACGATCGGCAACATCGGCGGCGTCGGTGCCTGGCTCGTTGGCCCGGCGCGCGTCGCATTCGTGATCGGGCTGGACCGATACTTCCCGCGCGCGTTCGGGAAGCTGCACCCGAAATACGGCACGCCCTACGTCGCGATGCTCGTGCCCGCCGTGCTCGCGAGCATTTTGTTAGGCATTGCGCTCCTGGGGAAGGGGACGACGGTTGAGCGTGCGTACCTCATCTTGCTCGACACGCAGATTCTCCTGTACTTCATCCCATACCTGTATCTCTTTGCGAGTTTGATATTGCAGTTCGGTGTGGGCGCGAAAGCGTCGGCGGGCTACGCGTCGAGTGCGGCTGGAAACGTGCCGGGGGGTCGGCCGGTGGCGCTCGTGTGCGGCGCGAGCGGATTTCTCATGACCGCGTTCGCGATGATTCTTGCCGGGATCCCGCCGGAGGGCGGTGAGCAGGCGGTGCTGTTTCTGGTGAAAGTGCTCGGCGGCGCCGGCGTATTCCTCGTGGTCGGCGGCATTTTGTACTGGCGTGGCCGGTTGTCTACTCGGGCGCACGTATGAAGTGACGCCTCTGGCTCCTCCCGAGTTCACGCTGGTGGCTGACCGCTCGCGCGCGTGGAGGGCTTCCTCGCTCTGTTGCCAAGGATAACTACAAGGATAACAACACGGATAACTACAGGCATCGCTCGGCTGCGGCGGACGGCACTGCTGCTACTGGGTAGAGGCGTTGCCTTGCTGTTGTTAACAAACAAAAACTGCTCTCCCCATTGTAATCGTTCTTCCCTCGCGCAGCCGAGCGATGCCTGTAGTTATCCCTGTTGTTATCCTTGTAGTTATCCTTGGCAACAGAGCGAGGAAGCTCACCATGCGCGCCTCCCGTTAGTCCTCACGTCGCGCTCCCACCGTTAGAATTTCGCGCCGATCGACAACACGACGCGACGGGGGAGGCCCGGCGTGAAAAAGTTCGCCAATCCCTCGTCACCGGGTTGGGCGGGTTGCGCAGTCCCCGGGGGCGCGCCCAGGCTGTTCTCCGCGATGATGCCGAAGGTGTCGTAGCGCCGGTCGAACAGGTTGTCGACCTCGAGCTGGATCTGATAGCGCTCGAATTGTGCGCGAACATTGAGGCCGGCTACCGCGTAGCCCGGAACCGGCGTCCGGCGGTTTGCTTCGTCGCCGCGCAGGTACTGGCTTGAGTAGGCGCGCACATCGAATTGGGCGTCCAGGCCGAGCGGGCCCATCACTCGCGTTAGGCCTATGCCCACCCGTCCGCGATGCCGGGGCGATGATGGAATCTGATCTCCAGGCCGGGCGGGAACGGGGTTCGTGTCGGCGGTCGCGATCTGTATCGTGCTCTGATACGTCGACGCGACGTAGCTGTACGATCCGAACAATCGGCCACCGGCCGGCAGGGCGGTTTGCGCCGTGATTTCGACGCCGGCTCGGCGCGACTGCGGGATGTTGACGAAATAGACCTGGGTCAGGTTCGGCGCCGCGAACACGATGTCGTTGAAGACGTCGGTCCAGAAGCCGTCGACGTCGAGCGACGTTCGGTTAGGCATGTCCAGGTCGAAACCGGCCTCGTAATCGTGCGTGATGACGGGCGCCAGCGCGGGATCGGCGCCCAGCGCCGACGGCAGCGAGCACGGGGCATCCGGGCTCGCGCACGCCAGCTCGAGCGGCGCCGGCGCACGGAACGCGCTCTTGTAGGCCACGAACCCGCGCAGGTCGCCGGACACCTTGAGCGTTAGGCCGACGAACGGCGACAGGCGATCGTACGTGTTGGTCCCGTTGTTCGCCGGATCGAGCTCATCGCGAAACGGGATGCGCACGTAATCCTGCCGGACCGCCGCCGTCGCCGAGAGCTTTGGCGTCAAGTCCACTACGGCCTGCGCGTATGCGGCCGCGTCATCTTCGTGCACGACCGCAAGCGTCGCGACCGAATCCGACGTCCCGCCGCCGGCGTTCGTCAGGCGAAATCGCACGTTCTGTCGCGCGTATTCCGCGCCGATCGTGAACGCGGTCGGCAGGGATGCGAGCAGCAACGGTCGCGTCCACTCTGCCGTGCCGCCGCCGGACTTGTTGTCGATGAATGCGTCGGTACTGGGCGGCGGCACGTTGACGTTGAATTGCTCGATGTCGTTCCGCCGAAAGAAGAGCGTGCCGCGCAGCGTGCCGCCCCATGCGCCCCGAAATCCCCGGAGCGCAACGTGGATCAAGTCGGGCTTGAAGAAATCGCCCGGCGTGTAATTGAGCCGCGGATTCGATTGGATCCACGTCTCGGGCAGCGAACCCGCTTCCGAGATCCGGTTGTTGGCGTACAGCACGCTGAGCGCGATGTCGCTGGTGTCCGGGCCGCCCGACGACGATCGATGCCCAACGGTCGCGAACAATTGGCGCGTCCGCGCGCCGGTCGCCTGTCTCCAGCCATCTTCGTTGGAGGCCGAGCCCATGATGAAGCCGTCGATGCCGTGGCTCATGCCGCCTGCCGAGATCGTGCCGACCTGCTCGCCGAAGGACCCGGTCGTCAGCTCGATGTTGGCCGACGGCGTGGGCATTCCCCGTTGCGTGAAAAACAACAGGGCGCCGCCTAACGAATTGCGCCCGAACAACGCCTGTGATCCGCGCACGAGCTCGGCGTGGTCGATGGCGGCCATCGGGAGCAAATCGAAGTTGATCTCCTGGGCATCCGGCTCGTTGACGCGAACGCCGTCGAGGAAGACGCTCACGCCTTGGGGCGTGCCGACGATCGGAGAGATCTGAAAGCCGCGCACCTCGAGCTCGGGCTGGAGCCGCGTCCCCTGATCGTCGAAGAAGGTCACGCCGGGCAGTTGTTGAAGCGAGCGGAACGCCGCGTCCGGGCCCTGCGAGATGTGTTGCAAGTCCATGGACTCGACCTGCGACGGAATGCGCTCGTCGACGTCGGTGAGGCGCGTGCCGGTCACGACCACTTTCGCCAGGCGCCGAGCCGTGGTGTCGGCCCGGGTCGTGTCCCGTCTGGTGGTATCGGGCTGTTGGGCGGCAGCGGTGATGTGCCTAACGCAAAGCGCGAGAAGCAGTGCGACGACGCTCCTCATGAGCCGCGAAAGATCGGGAGCCCGGTCTGGAGATCGGCGAGAAGCGACGGCCCGCATCTCGCCGCCGCGGCCTCGCCACCGGCAAACCGGAGCGGGTCGCGCTGCGCGAACCGCTTGATTCCGGCCCGGTCCTCGTACAACAGCACGCAATCGACGACTTCGCCGGCGCGGCTCACCGTGAGCATGCCGTCGTCCGCGCGCTCGCCGCCGTCGAGATTGAAGCAGCACACGTCGTGCATGCGATAGACACCCGACGCGCTCGCGTGCGTCGTTGGCCTTGCGCCCATCCAGAGGGCGATCGCGGCCGCCGATGCGACCAGTGTCGCGAGTGCGAGACCCATGCCGTGCCGGTGTCGCACCGAGCGCGACGGCGCGGCCGGGACGAACGAGCGCAGCAAGGATGTCGCGCGCGCGTCGAGCGTACGGAGCTCGGCCATCGCCCGCGCGCACGCCTCACAACGGCGGGTATGGAGGGCGATACGCATGGCGGCGAACGACGGGAGCTCGCCATCCAGGTAGGCCCGCAGATCGCCTTCGTCCGGGTGCGCGTTCCGGTTAGGCGCGGGCCGATGTGTCCGCTTGGTCATGTCGATTCTCGTAGCAGGTGAGAAACCGCCGATGCGCGCGCGTGAGCAGCGAGCCGACCGATCCCGGCGCGATGCCTAACGTTTGCGCGATCTCGCGATACGACGCGCCGCCATGATGGAGCAGCAACAGGTGCTGATCGCGGGGTGGCAGCATGGCGAGCACCATCTGCACCGATCGCCGGCGCTCGGCCTGCAGCAGGTCCACTTCCGGATCAGGCGACGCGTCGGCAACCTCGTGCGCGTGTGTCAGCGAGGCCTGGCGACTCACCCGCCTCGATCGATCGCGCGCGAGATTGCTGGCCACCGTGTACAACCACGCTCGCGGATTCCGTGGATTCGCATCGAGCAGGCGCACGAACGCCTCCTGCGCCGCATCCTCGGCGTCGTCGCGATTGGCGGTGCGGCGACCGAGGGCCTGCACGAGGCGCGGATACCACGAGGCGAAAAGCCGGTCGACGGCGTTCAGACGGGTGGCCTTGGTCGAGAGTGATGAACCGACATCCCTGATGTCGTATGCTCCATCAGGGTAGTGACGTACGGAAGGGGGAATTCAGGACACGGCCGCCCGGACAGGCCGCGCGTCAGGCCGTGGCGAGCGCCCGCAACGCCGCGCGAATCGCGCCGCGCTCGGGCTTCACTTCGTCGGCGCGGAGGGCCGCGCCCGGTACGGCCGACTTGAGACGCTGCTCGACGCGCTTGCGCAGCAGCGCACCGGGTGCGAGCAGCCCTCCGCCTAACGCGACCGGCACCGAGGCGCGCTCATCGGTGAACAGCACGCGCGACAACGTCCGCACGTGCAACGCCAGCTCTTCGCACGCGAGCGCGAGCAGCGCATTGGCGCGGCGGTCGCCCTGATCCGCCACCGCGACGACCACGGGCGCGAGCGCCGCGAGCTGCCCAGGCGTGGCCGCAGCGGCCCACGCGATGAGATCGGTCGGATCGTCGGTCTGCGCAGCGGTGAGCACGGCGCCGACGAGCGCGGTGTCCGGCTCGCGGCCGTCGATCGCTGCTGTCACGACCGACAGCGCGCGGCGTCCGAGCCAAGCGCCGCTTCCTTCGTCACCGCACACCGGTCCCCATCCGCCGCACCGCGACTCGTTGCCCGCGGGTCCGCGGCCGAACGCAATCGAGCCCGTGCCCGCCACGAGCAGAATGCCGGGTCCATCGCCGAACGCGTCCTCGAGCGCGACGGCCGCGTCGGGCTGCACGATCACGTCCTCGGCGAGCCCGTGCGTCTCGAGCGCGCGTGCAAGCGCATCGCGCGGCGCAGCGCGTCCCGCTCCGGCCACCCCCGCGCACAGCACGCGCACCGTTGGCTCCTCGACCTCGACGAGCGCCAGCGCGCTCCGCACAGTCTCGGCGATGATGCCGGCCGAGCGCTCTTCCTGTCCGGGTCGGATCGCGCTCGCAGCCCCGTCGGCTGCGCCTAACACAGCGCCCTCGGTGTCCGCCACGAGGGCGCGCGTCTTGGAGCCGCCGCCATCAACACCGATTACGAGGATCGTCATACGCGCCCAGATGTGCCCGCGGGAGCGGGATGTGTGTAGGAGGAGAGAATGCCGACGAGCAGCGTGATCACGGTCCCGATGAACACGTACCAGGGCCACGCGATGCGCGCCAGCGGACCGAGCGACTGCGCCACCGATGGCACAGCGTCGGCGATCTGCTTGGCAAACACGATCAGCGCCATCGCGAAGATGCCCACCGACATTCCGATGATCGCGTCACGCTGCACGGCTCGCGACCAGAAGATACCGAGAAAAAAGCCGCCGAGTAGTCCCCCGTACGTGAAGGACGCAATGCTGAGGGCCACGACGACCACGGGCGTGCCTTGCTCGCGAAACAACAGCGCGCCCACGGTGAGCACGATGCCCCACGCGAGCGCGAAGTACTTGCCGACGCGCAGCGTGCGCGCGTCGTCGCTCGAGCGCTTGGTGATCGGCAGATAGATGTCGTGCGTGGTCGACGCGGCCAGCGAGTTGATTGCACCGGAGTGCGTGCTCATCGTGGCCGCGATCACCGCGGCGAGCACGAGACCGAGCAAGCCCTGCGGCATGTGCTCGACGATGAAGGTCGGGAACACCGCGTCCGGCGTGGCGAACGCGCGACCGCCATAGAGTCGCCACAAACCAACGCCGATCACGAGAAAGAGCGCGAACTGGAAAAACACTGCCACGCCACTGCCGATGATCGCTCGTTGGGCATCGCGCAAACTGCGCGCGGACAACAACCGCTGCACGATCAGTTGGTCGGCGCCGTGCGATGCCATCGAGAGAAACGCGCCGCCCACGAGCCCGGCCAGCAGCGTATTCGCGCGATCGACGCCTGGGTATGTGTCGATCAATCGCAGTTTGCCGGAGGCGTGCGCTGAGCTCAGTATGTCGTTCCACCCGCCGGGCACGACGTGCCCGATGAGAATGATCGACGCAACCCCGCCGCCCACGTAAACGGCAGCCTGCAGCAACTCGGTCCACACCACGGCTTTCATGCCGCCGCGGTACGTGTACACGATGGTGAGAAGTCCGAGGAGCAGCACGGCGGCGGGCATCGCTTGTTGCCGCGGCAGCACAGATCCGACGATGATCGCGATGGGAATCGCCGTGGCGAAGATGCGCACCGAATCCGCGAGCGCGCGCGTGACCATGAACACGATCGACGTGAATCGCCGCGCGCCTAACCCAAACCGGCGCTCGAGCAATCCGTACGCCGTGACGAGCTCGCCGTCGTAGTACCGGGGGAGCAGCGTGAACGCGATCACGATGCGGCCCAGGATGTAGCCGGCCACGATTTGCAGAAATCCGAAGTCGCCGAGGTAGGAGAACGTCGGCGCGCCGATGAAGGTCAGCGCGCTGGTTTCGGTGGCGACGACTGAAAAGAGAACGACCCACCAGGCGATGGAACGGTCGGCGACGAAGTAGTCCTTCGAGTCACGCTGTCGGCGGCCGACCCAGATGCCGAGCGCCGTCGTTCCAGCGAGGTAGGCGAGGAGGACGACGACGTCGAGGAGGGAAAAGCGTGACAACTGGGGGAGAGGGAAGGGGGAAGTGGGAAGAGGGAGTGGAAGAAAATCGATGTCAGTGTGGGGAGAGTTCAAGCACTAGTTAACACTCCCGGACTGATCGTCGATCTCGTTTCCGCTCCCTCTTCCCGCTTCCCTCTTCCCGCTTCCCGGTTTCTTAGGCCGTAAACGAGCTTCCGCACCCGCACCCGCCGGTGGCGTTCGGGTTCTTGAAGGTGAAGCCGGAGCCCTGCATGGACGACACATAGTCGATGGTGACGCCGTTCAAGTACTGCGCGGAGAACGGGTCGACGAAAACCTTGAAGCCGTCTTGCTCGACAACGAGGTCGTCTTCGGCGGACTGCTCTTCGATGAGCAGACCGTAGCGAAAGCCGCTGCAGCCGCCGGGTTGCACGCTCACCCGGAGCCCGCCCTGCTCGCTGGACACGCCTTCCTGCTCCATGAAGCGCTTGACCTCGACGGTCGCGCCCGGAGTGACAGTGATCGTGACTGCGGGTTGCTGAGTGGTGCTCATCGATACCTCTGTGTAAGTGGCGGGCCTGTCCCGCTTTCCAAGAAAATTAGTGCACTGTATACGACGATTCAATGGAGCAAGCACGGGGCCGAACGACAGTTCAGTCGTCGCTTCCTGCGGCCACCGGTGACGCGGCTCCCACAGACACCTCTGTGGGCGTGTCCGCGCCCTCCGACCGGAACGATCGCGCAATCCACAAAAACGCGGCGAACGCAATCGCCAGAAGCGTGATGCCCTGTCCCGGGTAGCCGAAGATGATCTTGCCCGTTCCGAACAGAGTTCCGTACACCGCAACGATACCGGCGAGCCAGTTGCCCCACGCCCCGGCTCCGCCCGGGATCGACTCGCGGCCCAAGCCGAGTGCGCCTGAAATGCGTGCCCAACCGGGGCCGCCGGGGCGCACCCGGGTATAAAACGCCTCGAGCACCGCCTGCGGTTCCGGAGCCGTGAGGAACGTGACGGAGACCCAGACCACGGTGGTGATGGCGACGGTGATGATCATGACCCACGCGTCCGCGTTAGGCCCGCCTTGCGCCACCACGGCCGGCACGAACGCGTCGGGTCGCGACACCAGGCCCAGCGCGTGGAGCATCTGTCCCGCGTACCCCAACACGATGATCGCGACGACGAAGGATGTGATCATGGCGCTGATCTCCGACCATGCGTTGACGCGCCACCAGTACCAGCGGAGAATGAGCACGAGTCCCGTGCCGGCGCCTAACGCAAGCAGGAGCCGCCACGCCTGCTCGACCGACGACAACTGCCACGTCACGACGATCGACGCCAGGAACAGGAAGACGGTGGCCCAGCGCGACACGTTCACGTAGTGGCGGTCGTCGGCGTCGCGTTTCACGAAGCGCTTGTAGAAATCGTTCACCAGGTACGACGCGCCCCAGTTGAGCTGCGTGCCGATCGTCGACATGTACGCGGCGGCGAATCCCGCGAGCATGAAGCCGCGCCACCCGGTGGGCAGGAGATCGACGAACGCGTGGACGTAGCCCGATTCCTTGTCCTGCAGCGTCGGATACAGGATGATCGTGGCGAGGCCGGTGATGATCCACGGCCAGGGCCGGATGGCGTAGTGCGCCACCTGGAAGAAGAGAGTGGCCAACACCCCGTCGCGCTCGGTGCGCGCCGAGAAAATGCGTTGCGCGATGTACCCGCCGCCGCCGGGCTCGGCGCCGGGGTACCAGGCCGCCCACCATTGCATGAACAGGAACACGCCTAACGAGAGCAGCGGCATCCACGCGTAGGCGGCGATCGAGCCGTGCTGCATCGAGACGGGCAGCACGGAGAGCGCCGCGGTTTCGCTCCCGAAATGTGCCGACACGCCGCGCTTGAGCGCGTCCATCCCGCCGACGGCCCGCACCGCGAACACCGCCAGCACGATGACGGCGGTCATCTTGATCACGAACTGGATGAGATCCGTCCACAACACAGCCCACAGTCCGGCGGCGACCGAGTACAGCATCGTCACGCCGAAGCAGATGGCCACCGCGATGTACGGATTGACGCCTAACGAGATGGTGAGGATCTTGATCATCGCGCGCGTCACCCATCCCAGGATGATCAGGTTCATCGGGATGGCGAGGTACAGCGCGCGGAATCCGCGCAGCACGGCGGCGGGCCGGCCGCTATAGCGGATCTCGGCGAACTCCACGTCGGTCATGACGCGCGCCCGCCGCCACAGCCGCGCGAAGAAGAACACGGTGAGCATGCCGCTCATCAGCATGTTCCACCACAGCCAGTTGCCGGCGACGCCGTTCGCGACCACGAGTCCCGTCACGACGAGCGGTGTATCGGCGGCGAAGGTCGCGGCCACCATCGAGGTGCCCGCCAGCCACCACGGGACGTCTCGCCCCGAGAGGAAATACTCGTTCAAACTCTCGCCGCCCTTCTTCGTGTAGATGAAGCCGATGCACGTCGAGATGAGGAAGTACGCGGCGACGAGCGACCAATCGAACAGGGTCAGCTTCATGGAGAGGCTCCGGTGCCGGCCGCCGAGGCCGGGGTCGGACCATGGGCGTCGACCACCGATGCGACAGCGTCAGCGAGCTGCACGCGCACGGGGCCCAGGCGCGGGTTGTCGCGCGTGGGGTCGACGCGGTTCGTGAGCAGGATCACGAACAGATCGCGCGCGGGATCGATCCAGATCGACGTGCCGGTGAACCCGGTATGTCCGAACGCGCGCGACGACAACCGGTGGCCGGCCGAGTTGCTTCCGTTAGGCACTTCCCATCCGAGGGCGCGGTTGGAAAGCGTCGAGTCCTGTACGCGCGTGAACGTGTCGATCGCGGCTGGCGTGACGATGCGCGCGCCGTCGAGCTGGCCGCTCTCGAGGTACATGCGCGCGAACCGCGACAGGTCGGTGGCGGTGCTGAAGAGCCCCGCGTGTCCCGACACCCCGCCCAGGAAGTACGCGTTCTCGTCGTGCACCTCGCCGTGCACCAGACGGCCGCGCCACGGATCGCGCTCGGTGGGCGCGATGCGCGACAGCAGCCGCTTGGGCGGCTTGAACATGGTGGACGTCATGCCTAACGGAGCGAATACGTGGCGGCGGAGGTAGACGTCGAGCGGCTCACCCGACACGCGCTCGACGATCTTGCCCAGGAGCATCGCGCCCAGATCGCTGTACACCATGCGCACGCCGGGCAGCGTGTCGAGCGGTGTGTTGTACAGGAGGCGTAGCGCGTCCGCGGGCGATGTCGCTTCCTTGTACAACGGACGCCACCCCGGCAGCCCGGAGCTGTGCGTCAGGAGATGCCGAACCGTCACGAGCTCCTTGTGCGGTCCGACGAATTCGGGCAGATAGTGCTGCACCGGGGCGTCGAGGTCGACGCGGTGCTGTGCCCAGAGCTGCATCAGAGCGGTGGTCGTCCCGATGACCTTGGTGAGCGACGCCAGGTCCCACATCGTGTACTCGTCGACCTTGGGCGACGGCGCCCAGTCCTGATGGCCAACGGCGACCGTCGCGAGCACCTCGCGCTTGTCGCCCACCATGGCTATCGCGCCCGGATACGCTTTGTCAGCCAGACCGCGCTCGAGCACCGCGCGCATGGAATCGCGTACCGCACCGGCGGGTGCGTCGTCCGCAAGATGCGGCGTGAGTGTTTGCGCGCCGGCAGGTGGCAGCGCAGCGAGCATCATGAGCATCGCGAGCGCCCAACCGCGCGCGTGGCGCGGTGTCGTCACGCGTGGTGTATCTTCTAGCGTCCCAATTGGAGAATGAGCCGAGCCATGCATCGTCGATTACGCAGAGGATGTGTTGAAGCGGGGGCGATCGTGATGGCGGTCGCGTGTGTGAGCGGTATGGGCGGTCCGCCGCGATACAAACACGTCGTGCCTGGGATCACCGTGCTGCTCAAGGACAGCGCATCGCTGCTCGCGGGGAAACGCATCGGCTTGCTGACCAACCAATCCGGCGTCGACGAACACGGGACGAGCGACATCGATCTCTTGTATCAGGCGTCGAGGTCCGGAACGGAAACATCACCCGCCCCGAAGCTCGTCGCGCTCCTGTCGCCCGAGCACGGCATCCGTGGCACCGAGGATCGCACCAATCTGGCGAATGGTCGCGACGCGCGCACGGGGCTGCCGATTTATTCGCTCTACGGCGGTACCGTGCTCGCGCCGCCTGATTCGCTTCTCGACCAGCTCGACGCGCTCGTCATCGACCTCCAGGACCTGGGAGCGCGTGACTGGACGTACGTGGCATCCATGGTCTACGCGATGCGCGCGGCGGCCCGCCACCACGTTACGGTGATCGTGCTCGATCGGCCGAACCCGATCACGGGGATGCACGTCGAGGGGCCGGTGCTCGACAGCACGATTGCGTTTGCCGGGATCGGGACACCGTCACGTCCTGCGCATCCGACCGCGCTCTTTTCGATTCCCATGCGCCACGGTCTCACGATGGGCGAGCTCGCGCGCTTCTACGACGACACGCTCGGATTGCACGCCGACCTGCACGTGATTCCGATGCAGGGTTGGCATCGTGAGGAATGGTTCGACCAAACCGGTCTCCCGTGGATCAAACCGTCGCCCAACATGCCGTCGCTCGCCAGCGCGACGCTGTATCCGGGCACCGTGTGGCTCGAGTCCACGAATCTCTCCGTTGGGCGCGGCACGCCCGACGCGTTTCAAGTGATCGGAGCGCCGTGGCTCAATGCAAAGCGCGTGGTCGACTTGCTTTCCGATCGGAATCTGGGCGGCGTCAAATTCGAGACCGAGCGGTTCACGCCGCACAATCCCACGGATCAGAAGTATGGCGGCAAGACCGTGAATGGTTTCAAGATCATCATCACCGACCGGGATCGCATCCAGACCTCCCGGTTAGGCGCCTCGATCATCTGGGCGGTCGCGAAGGTGAATGGCGATTCGCTGCACATCCGTTCTGACTCGTTCAACGAGTTGTTCGGTGTACCGGCGGCGCGGACCGCGCTCCTCGCGGGCGCGGATCCCGATAGCCTCATCGATGCAGGGCTGCCTGCCACGATCCGGTTCGAGCGGGAAACGAGGAAATATCAGTTGTATCGTTAGGCCTCGTCCGAGTTGGACCAGCAGAGGGAATGGGGAAGCGCTGCGCTTGGGGAATTGGGGAAGCCGCGGGCGACGCCGCCTTGGGGACTGGAAGGACATCAGTGGTCCCCGGGAGGAGGGTCGGCTCGCGCGAGGGACGGCGCTGATTTCGCGGGGACATTGATGTTGTTCCGCTCCCCAAGGCGGCGTCGCCCGCCGCTTCCCCAATTCCCCAAGCGCAGCGCTTCCCCAAGCGAGCGAAGCGAGCGCTTCCCCTTCCCTCGTCCCAACCGGCCTCCATTGTGCATGACGGGTGATGCGCGGTATTCTCCCGCACGTCGCAGCTTAAGCGCCCTGCGCCCAAGCCTGCGACGGAAATCCGTCCTCGTTTCACCCGAGAGGAGACACGCAATGAAGACAGCACTCGTGACGCTTCTTTTGGGCGTCGCACTCGTGGGCTGCCACCGCAGCGTACAGGTGAAGACCGCACCCGCGCCATCCACGTCGACGCCGGCGGTGACATTCCACGTCACGAACAACCTCCCGCAGCCGGTCAACGTCTACGTGACCACCGGTGGCACGGACGTGTTGGCGGGAACGGTTGCAGGAAACAGCACGTCGGCGTTGAGTGTACCCGGTTTGGGAACGGGTGCGACGGTGTCACTCAAGGCACGCACGGCCGATGGCACGCACACGTATACGCGCGACGATGTGACGCTCACGTCCTCGTACACATGGCAAGTCCCATAGGCGCGGGTTGCTCGGCGCTTTTACGGCGGCTAATTTCCGGGCCGGAGCGAGACTCCGGCCCGTTGCGCATGTGCCTGTGTGCGGCCGGGTAAGACAACGGTTGGTGTCGGTTCGGCGCATGGGGGTACAGGCAGTGCGCACGGCCGCCGAATGAGACTACTGCCCGATTGGCTGACTCGCGGATATCTGGCCCTCATTAGTCCGGTTGCTGAGTGGCTGGTCCGCCGAGGAGTTCGACCGAATACCATTACCACGGTCGGAACGCTGTGCTCGGTAGCCGGAGGCATTATCTACGGCACGGGGCACATACGCACCGGGGGTTGGTTCCTGGGGCTGACGGCGCTGTTCGACGTGCTCGATGGGATGGTGGCTCGACGCACCAACCAGAGCTCGCCGTTCGGCGCCTTCTACGATTCGACGCTGGATCGGGTGGCGGATGGGTTCGTGCTGGGTGGGTTGGCCGTGTTTTTTTCGACGCGGCCGGGCTGGGTCGGCACCGCGATGGTAGTGGTGTGCGTGCTCGGCCTGATCGGGACGTTCGTGACGTCGTACACGCGGGCACGCGCGGCGTCGTTGGGCGTAGAAGTGCACGTCGGATGGCTGCAGCGGCCGGAACGTGTGGTGTTGTTGTCGGCGCCGCAGGCGTTCTTCGGGCTCGCGCTAGGCGGGCTCGTTCTCATTGCAATCATCGTTCTGTTGACTGTCACCGCGTGGATCACCGCCGCTCAGCGCATTGCCGCCGTACACGCGGCGGTGCGTCGCGACGAATCTGGTCCGCCTACCGTTCGCGCATTGAGTGAGGCAAGCGCTGCCATGCGTCGCAGCGCATCCAAGCCGGCACAGCGCGTCATCGCAAAAGGAGAATAGTTCGTGCAGGGTTCCTCATCGGCCGGGCACCGGCCTGTCCCGCGACCGGCGACCGGTCGTCTCGGAGTGCTCACACCGGGCCTTGGCGCCGTCGCCACCACGTTCATGGCGGGCACGGAGAGCGTGCGCCGCGGGCTGTCGCAGCCCATCGGGTCGCTCACGCAGATGGCGACGATCCGGTTAGGCAAGCGCACCGAGAACCGCGCGCCGCTCATCAAGGACTTCGTGTCGCTCGCGGCGCTGGATGACCTCGTGTTCGGCGCCTGGGATCCGATTCCCGACGACGCGCTCACCGCGGCGCGCAAGGCCGGCGTGCTCGAGGAGCACCACATCGCGCCGATCGCCGATTTCCTGAGCGCGATCACGCCGATGCCGGCGGTGTTCGAGAACCGGTACGTGACGCGCATCAACGGCACGAACGTGAAGAAGGGCAAGACGAAGCGCGATCTCGCCGAGCAGCTGCGCCAGGACGTGCGCGACTTCAAGGCCAAGCACAAGCTCGACCGGCTGGTGATGGTGTGGTGTGCGTCGACGGAGACGTACATCAAGGCCGGTCCGCAGCACGCGACGCTGGAGCAGTTCGAGAAGGCCATGGAGCGGAACGACGACCTGATCTCGCCGGCCATGCTCTATGCGTGGGCCTCCATCATGGAGGGCGTGCCGTTCGCGAACGGCGCGCCTAACCTGGCCGTCGATACGCCCGCGTTGATGCAGCTCGCGAACGAGCGCGGCGTGCCGATCTCGGGCAAGGACTTCAAGACCGGCCAGACGTGGATGAAGACCGTGATCGCGCCGGCCCTCAAAGCGCGCATGCTCGGTCTGTTAGGCTGGTACTCGACGAACATCCTGGGCAACCGCGACGGGGAAGTGCTCGACGACCCCGCGTCGTTCAAGACGAAGGAGGAGTCGAAGCTCAGCGTGCTGCACACGATTCTGCAGCCGGAGCAGTACCCCGAGCTGTACAAGGACTTCTCGCACGTGGTGCGGATCAACTACTACCCGCCGCGCGGCGACAACAAGGAAGGCTGGGACAACATCGACATCAAGGGGTGGTTAGGCTACCCCATGCAGATCAAGGTCAATTTCCTGTGCCGCGATTCGATTCTCGCGGCGCCCATCGTGCTCGATCTAGCGCTGTTCATGGATTTCGCGCAGCGGGCGGGATTGAAGGGGATTCAGGAATGGCTGTCATTCTACTTTAAGAGTCCGATGGCGGCACCGGGCCTGCAACCCGAGCACGATCTGTTCATTCAGCAGACGAAGCTCAAGAACACGCTTCGTCACTTGATGGGCGAAGAGCAGATCACGCACCTCGGGATGGAGTACTACGCGTCGTGACATGGGCCGTGCGTCTTCTTGGCCTCGCGGTGGCGGCGCTCGCCGTCACCGCGTGCGAGCCGGCGGAGACGAATACGGCCTATCGCGCGTTCACGGCGCACTACGCCTTTCGCATTTCGACCGACCCGGTGCCGCCCATGGCGCGTGAGAAAGTGCGCTACAAGGTGGTCGTGCGCGACAAAGACACGAACCAACCGATTCAGGGCGGCGAAGGCATTCTCTACGCCGAGAATCGCGATGGGGTCAAAACGTGGGACAGCTTCACCGCCGGTCCGGAAGTGGGCACCTATTACGCGGACCGTCTGACCTTTCTGACTTCCGGCGACTGGGCCATGGGCTTGCGGTTCCGCCGCGATTCGACGCACGCGCTGGAGCAAGCCGACTGGATGCAGGAAGTCGTCGCCGACACCTCGAAAATTCCCTGATTCGCCATGCGCCATTTCCATCGGACGCACATTCCCCCCGCCGACGTGCTCGCCCTGGCCGATGAATACTTTGCTCGGTTAGGCCTGACGCGCGGCGCGGTGCAG
>DATEKK010000005.1:0-7867 GCA_035277485.1 Gemmatimonadaceae bacterium | reverse complement strand
GTCAGCGCTTCCCCCAGCGAGCGCAGCGAGCGCTTCCCCCTTCCCTCGAGCTACGGCATCCCCGCCGCCTTGAGCGCCCCCCGTCCGCCCACCACCGGAATCGACACCGACGAGTGCGCGAGGTCCACGGTGAGCTCGGTGCCCGGCGCGGGCCACAGCGTGAACTCGCGGTCGCTCGACATGATCATGAGCGCGAACCGCTTCCCCGCCGGCACGAACTCGTCATCGGGCTCCAGGTCGAACGTGAGATCGTAAAACTTGCCCGGCACGAGCTTCTCGCCGGGCTGCTCCGAGTCGTAGTTCCCACCCGAAGTGAGCGACTTGTAGTTCTGCGGATCGGCCCAGCCGCGCGAAATGAGTCCCGCATGGCTCTGCGATCCGACGTTGGTCGAATCGTAGGGCAGCATCACGAGCCACACGCTGAGATTCGCGGCCGGCTGGCTGGACGCCAAGCGGAGCGTCACGCGCGGCGTGCCCGAGATGTGCACCGTGTCCGTGAGCGGGGGCGAGGCGAACAGCAGCCGGTGGTTCGAGCTCGCGGCGCTCGCGTCGGCGCTGCCGCTCTCACTCACGTCGTCCACGAGTGTGTCCTTTCCGTTAGGCGAAGCGCTGAACGCGAGCGTGCCCACGGCGGTGCCGCTGCCCGCGGGATAGAACTCAACCGGCGACGATCCCGGAACCGGGAACGATGCGAACGGCGTCGGTGGCCCGGCGGGACGGCGACGCCGGCGTCCGGCAGGCGCCGCAACCGGCGTGGGCTCGCCGCCGCTTCCTCCGGCGCGACGCACGGAATCCTGCGTCGCCCGCGCTCGGGCGATGATCGCCTGCGGCGCCTGTGAGCTCGAGTCCTCAACGATCCACACGGGCGGATCTTTCTCGACGCCGTTGTCGACGCCGTACAAGTAGTGGCTGAACCACCGGTTCACCATTGCGGCGGGCGGATTGCCGCCGTGTCCGCCCTGGTGGAGGTACAGCGACACGGGCAAGCCATCCTTCTTCATCTCGTTGTAGATGCGCAGGCTGTGCTCGGACACGACGTTGTAGTCGTTGAGCCCGTGCGCGAGCAGGACGGCGGCCTTGATGTTCTTGACCCACGGGAGCAGATCGCGCTTGGCCCAGAAGTCGTTGTAGTCTCCGGTCACACGGTCCTGTCCCTTCGCGAACACGCCGTTCTTGTACAGGCGCTCGCACGTCGCGCGCTCGGTCGTGTCGCCGCTGGCGATGAAGTCGTACAGCACGTCGACGTCTTCGCCGAGGTATCCGCCGGGCGAGCGCACGAGTCCGTTCGACCTGTAGTAGTGGTAGTACGATGTGTTAGGCGAAACCGGAATCACGACCTCGAGTCCCTCGACGCCGGTCGTTGCCGCCGCCAACGGCAGCGTGCCCTCGTACGAGGTGCCCATCATCCCGACCTTGCCGGTGGACCACGAGGCTTTCACTTCCTCGGAGCCGGTCTCGGTGGTGTAGCCCTTCGCGCGGCCGTTGAGCCAGTCGATCACGTATTTCATCGCCGTGCGCTCGGGCGTGTCGCCTACCGTTGGGCATCCCTGCGAGCGGCCCGTGCCCGGCGCCTCCGAGTGCACCACCGCGAATCCGCGCGGCACCCACTCGTTCACCAATTCGCTCGAGATGCGCGTGCGCGTTCCGTCGAACGGCGCGGACAACATGAGGCCGCGCGGCTTCGGTTGGGCATTGAGCTCCTGCCGCACATCCCAATCGACCTGGTCGCGCGACACACCCGCGTAATAGGGGCTGGATCCATAGATGACCGCGACCTTGAGGCCGTTGTCGGTTTGCCGCGGCCGCGTGACGTCCACGTGGACGCGATCGGGTTTGCCATCCTGATCGCTGTCGAAGCCGGTCTCGACCCACAGATCCTGGCGGATCCACGTCGAGGAATCGGCGAAGGAGGGCACGACCTGCGCCATGCCGTTGACGAACGTCGGCTTGGCCGGCGCCGAATCCTGTGCCGTTAGGCAGGACGCCGCGAGCAGCAGAAGCGCGCCGCTGACAGCGGTGGCGCGCGGAGTTGCATCAAACATGGTCACGACGGTAAAGGACATGGATTGGCGCGCGTCACGCTCCCATGCGATCGATGCGCGCGGCGATGCGAGCTCTCACGACGTGCTGTCGAACGTGACGACGCGTTGGACCGCCTCGAGCTCGTCCTGCCGAGGCGCGCCCGCCAGGGGTGCGACCGCAGTGCCGACGGCGAAGAACTCGATCGCGTTGGAGCCCCAGCCCCAATTCGATTCTTCGACGCGCGCGCCGACCACGCCCACGCCGCCGCGCTCGGCCGCCTCGGCTTGCATCCGCTCGAGCGCCAGCTCGCGCGCGGCGTACGTCGCCTCGGTGTAGATCGTCATTTCTTGATTGCGGCCGACTTGCTTGAGCGCCTGCATGAAGCTCATGTGCGCAATGTGATACACGCACGCGCCCATCGCGAGACTCACCGGACGATAGCCGCCGCGCACCAGCTTCCAGAGATCCTGTCCGCTCAAGTCGGACGTGAACGGCCGGTTGTCCTTGGTGCGCATGCTGCCGGCTTTCTCGCGATGGCGGATGGCGGTACCCACGGCCTGGAACTCGAGCACGCCTTCATCCATCGCGTACTGCTTGAACACCAGCCGCACGCCGACGATGCCGTCCGCGCCCAAGATGTCCGCTTCTTCTTCCATGCGCGTCATGGCGAGCTCGCGTGCGCTGTACATCGCGTGCGTCAGCACCGGGAGCTCCTGGCTCACGCTCCACTTCTGCCACTGGAATCCCACATGATAGATGCAGGAGCCGAGCACGAGGCCTAACGCTTCGAATCCCGCGTGCTCGACGAGCAGGAACTCGTCCACCGAGAGGTCACTGGTGAAGAAGGCCGGATGGTCGCCCGTGCCGCGCATCGCGCGCAGGCGCTGCGCCGCGCCTTGTGGAAGGTTGGCGGTGGACCCTGGTACGTAGTCCGGCATGTCGGTTCGCTCCTGTGATTACGGGTTCGAAGCGTTCAACCACGATTGGATGGCCTGGCGTCCGCGCTCCGTCCGCCGGAGCTCGGCGTCGAGCGCGTTGCCTAACTCAGTGAGGAAATCGTCGATCTCGAGCGGATCGGTGCGGATCACGACGCCGCGCACCTGCTGCTGCCGGCTCGCCTCGAAGGCATCGTTCGGGCCCCGTTGGAGCACGTAGACCGCGTTGCCTAACGGAAGCCGGATGGCCGTCACGCGCCGCCGAATGAGACCGCGCTTCACGTCGACGCCCGGCACGACTTCGGACAGCATGGCCACGAGGTCGTCGAGCAGGGCGCTCTTGTCCTCGCGGCTCTTCTGCGCCAGGATGGCGGCGACACTGACCGCGTCGAAGTTAGGCGTGGAGCCGGTCATCGCCGGACGGCCGGCGTCATGCACCGCGCCCTCACCGCGCACCGCCGAACACCAGCACGTAGCCGTTGGGGTCGCGCACCTCGAACTCCCAGTCGTCGTACGGGCGGTGGGTGAGCGGCGACTGAACGAACGCCTTCCCCTCGACGGTCTCGTACAGCGCACCAACGCCATCGACGCGCACGTACACGTCCCACAAACCCGATGGACGCCGTGCGCGGAGATCAGGCTTCTCGTAGCCGGCGAGATTGAGCAACATGATCTCCACCGGCCCCAGCATGATGCTCGCGTAGACGTACGGCGGTTTCGCCGGGACACTGCCGGCTTTCACGAAGCCGAGGTTGGCGACGTACCAATCGATCGTGCCCGCAATGTCGGACACGAGGAAGGTCGGCGCGGCGGACCGGATCGTGATGCCGGTGGATCGGGACGTCGTAGCGTGCGTCATGGGTCCTCCCCGCCCTGCGCGCCGGCACGTCGCCTAACGGAGAGGCTGCGACGGGCCTGCACGATCGGCCTGGAACAAGATGCAAGCGGTGCGCGACCAACGCCACACCGGCGCCTGGAAGACTTCTCCGCTCATGTTGTAACGGAAACGGCAGAAAACAACGGAAAGAGCGGATCAAGAAACCAAACACCGGATGTTCGCCACTTGCCAGCCTGAGCCGCGATAGGCCCGCGCTTCCGACCAACTCCTCATACTATCTTTGCCCGTAACCGGCCGAGGAGCGAGCTCATGCGTGTCGTGCAGCGCGAACTGCAGTCGCAGGTGCGGACCCAGACCGTTGCCGCGCGGGACCGAATCGGCGCCCTCGTGCGGACACTCACTCCATCGCAGTTGGACGCGCACCCCGAGCCTAACGGATGGAGCGTCGCCCAAGTGTTGGAGCACCTGTGCATCGCCGGCGATCTCACGGAGGCGCCGGCGGCCGAGATGCTGCGTAATGCGCGGAAGGACCCCGGCGCGGCGTCACGAGAATGGAAGCCGAGTTTTCTGGGTGGCCTGATCGCGTCGGCGTTGTCGAAGCCAAAGCCGCTCACGGCTGCCAAGGTCTTTCGGCCCGGGCCGACACCGCGCGCCGGCATCGTCGACGCATGGTACGCGGGCGAGCAGCGATTTCTCACCGATCTCGATGGCGCCGGCGACCTCGATTGGCTCGCGCTGCGCATCCGCTCGGCCGCGATGCCGGCATGGGCGCCAAAAATGAATTTGGGCGACGGCTTTCGCATTCACGCCGTGCACATCGAGCGGCATTCACATCAGATCGAGCGTCTCGTCGGGAAGCTCTGAAGGTCCGAGGTCACCACCGATACTGTCCGAGCCAGCGCGCGAGGCCGAGGGCATCATCCGCGTGACGTCATGAAGTAGTGGCTCTCGCCTTCATCTTCCGCTTCACCGATCAGCGTGAGACCGGCCGCGTGCACAACATGCCGGTATCGATCCGCGCCTAACGACACCGACGGGAGGCCCGTCATGGCGTCGTTCCATTCGGCCGCTTGCCGCGGCGCCGTGAACACGAACCGTCCGTTGGGCGCGAGCGCACGTGCGACTTTGCGGATGACGCGCTCCTGGACGGCGGGCCGCAGGAGAAAGAGCAACCCCCACGCGATCACCCCGTCGAAGGTCCGTCCGAAAAATGTGGACGTTTCGACGGGCTCACACACCACGTCAACTTCGGGGAATCGCGCGCTGAACGCCGCAACCATGCTAGGAGATGCATCCACGCCGTATACATGGAATCCGGCGTCGACGAGCACCTGCGTGATCGGATAGCCGGGCCCGCAGCCCACGTCCAATACCGTGCCGCCCGGCACGAGGGTCGCGGCCCAGTCGCGAACCTGCCGTACGCCAATCGTTCCGCCAGTGCCGCGGCCAGCGATGTACTGCGCCGCGACCGATTCGTATCCGTTCGCGCGATCACGCATCTTCGGGAATTTCGTGAACGATGACGTGACGGCTCTGGCTCCGCTCGACTTCGCGGCAGTGGCTGACCGCGGTGCGCGTGGTAGGCTTCCTCGCTCTGGTGTGAAGGATAACTACAAGGAAACTGCAGGGATAACTACAGGCATCGCTCGGCTGCGGAGGCCGGCACTGCTGCTACGGAAGAGATCTGTTGTTTTGTTCTTCAAAAGGAAAAACAGCTCTCGCCATTGTGATCGTTCTTGCCTCGCGCAGCCGAGCGATGCCTGTAGTTATCCCTGTTGTTATCCTTGTAGTTATCCTTGGCAACAGAGCGAAGAAGCCCTCCATGCGCGCCTCCCGTTAGCCCTCACGTCGCGCTCTCTCGCTCGTTGTGCTTCGTCACGCAGGCTGCTTCACGATCCGCATGTACGGCTTCGGCGTGCGCCAACCTTCGGGATATGCTTTGCGGGCTTCGTCATCGGTCACGGCGCCGGAGATGATCACATCGCCGCCCGGCGTCCACTGCGCTGGGGTCGACACCTTGTGCCGCGCGGTGAGCTGCAGCGAATCCACCACGCGCAGCACTTCGTCGAAGTTCCGGCCCGTCGACATCGGATAGATGATGACGAGCTTGATCTTTTTGTCCGGCCCGACCACGAAGACGCAGCGAACGGTCTGATTGTCCGTGGCGGTGCGACCTTCGCTCGTGCCGTTGGTCGAAGCGGGCAGCATGCCGTAGAGCTTCGACACCGCGAGGTCCGTGTCGCCAACGATCGGGTAGTTTGGCGCGGTCCCCTGCGTTTCGGCGATGTCCTTGATCCACCCCTGGTGCGAGCTGACCGGATCGACGCTCAACGCCATGATCTTGACGCCGCGTCGGTCAAATTCGGGCTTCACCTTCGCCATGTAGCCCAGCTCAGTGGTGCAGACGGGCGTGAAGTCCTTGGGGTGGGAGAACAGGACACCCCAGGAATCGCCCAGCCATTCGTGGAAATCGATACGGCCCTGGGTGGTGTCGGCGGTGAAGTTGGGCGCGTTGTCGCCAATCGTGAGCGGCATGTTCGGATCTCCTCGGTGGGTGGAAGAAAAGGGAAACGGGTCGACACAACATCCGGATCAGCGTGCGGCCATGAACAACTCCGAACGCTTGGCCGCCTTGGTTTGCAATCCGCGCCAAACATCCACCACATCGGGCGCGGTCAACGAGTCGGCGTACTGCGAGCCGTAGTGTGCGTACGCGATTCGGCCGTTCGCGTCGACAATGAAATCCGCTGGGTTGCCCGTGACCCCGCCGTCGTGCGAAAACATCCCCGGCGGATATCCGGCGGCGAGCGCCTTGGTGTAGTCGCGCATGACCGCCAGCGACACCATCCCGCGAAGGCCGCGCTCCACGCCGTAGGCCTTGAATACCACCTTGCCGGGATCGGGGACCAGGTCGAACGGCGCCGCTTCGCGCTGCGACATCGCCAACTTCTCCGGCGGCGAGTGATAGAACACCACCGTCGTGAGCCCCACCGCGGACACCAAGCGGTATTCCTCGATGAATCGGTGCATGTGGAGGTTGCACACCGGGCATGTCGCAAAGCGGTAGAACTTGAGGAGCAGCGGCCGGCCACGGAGCTGCTCCAGGGACACGCCCCGGCCGCCGAGCGACTCGGCCGTGAACGAGGGGGCGGGCGAACCAAGTGTTAGGCGCATGGGGACTCCGCAACAGAGTTTGCACGTCGGCCCGGCTGGCTTCCCCGGGCGGCTGCGCGTATAGTGCCCCTGCTTGGTTCTCGCCGACATGGGATGCTCGCTGAGCATTCCGTGAGCGTTCGCTGAGTGCGACCATCTCGCCATTTTTGCCCGCGCCTCGAGCGCGATCGGCTGTCAGTCCACCGTGCCACTACAGCGTTTTGGAGTCTTCGAGCTCGACCCGGACTCTGCGGAGCTGCTCCGCCAGGGCGAGCGTGTGCCGCTCCCGCCCCAGCCATTCAAGGTTCTCGCGCTACTCGTGAGTCAGGCCGGTGCGATCGTCACCCGCACGGAAATCCGCGAGCGCGTGTGGGGGGCGGGCACGCACGTCGAGTTCGACCAGGGCCTCAACTTCTGCATCCGTCAGATTCGCGAGGCGTTGGGGGATGACGCGGACGCGCCGCGGTTCGTCGAGACGCTGCCGCGGCGCGGTTATCGATTTGTAGCATCGGTCACCGCGCCGGTACCCGAGGCGCAGACATCGCTCACGCGGATCATCGTGCTTCCCTTTCGCATCCTGCGCGATGATCCCGAGACGGCGTATCTGGCGTTCAGTTTGCCCGACGCCGTTTCGAGCTCGCTGTCGGGGCTCGAGTCGCTGGTCGTCCGATCGAGTCTCGTCGCCGCTCGCTACGGCGGAGCGGCCGCCGATACGCACGCGATCGGCAAGGAGACCGACGTCGACGTGATCGTGACGGGAACACTGCTCCGCGCGGGCGCCGGCGTGCGCGTGCACGTACAGCTCACGGAGGTCCAATCGGGGACGCTGCTCTGGACGCACACGGGGCAGTCACCCGTGGGCGATCTCTTTCAGTTACAGGACGAGCTGGCGCAGGGCATCCTCGAGTCGTTGTCGGTG
>DATEKK010000004.1:0-12161 GCA_035277485.1 Gemmatimonadaceae bacterium | reverse complement strand
TCACAACAGAGCGAGGAAGCCCTCCATGCGCGCCGCCCGTTAGCCCTCACGTCGCGCTGCCACCGGAGATTGAGGTATAGATGGCCGGAGGCGGCTGCACGGTCCAATACGTTTTGTGACCGCATCACCATCTTTTGTGATCGACCTGCACTTTAGGGACATGTTGGGCACGGATGATGGGCGCTTGCGCTCGTTCCTGGATGCGTCCCGCTAGATCGCCAGCTCGCCGACGCGGGCGCCGCGTCCTTCGCTGGAAATGCGCGACAGGAGGCCGATCGCCAGCCAGCACGCCAGCATGAACGAGCCGCCGTACGAGAAGAACGGCAGCGGGATGCCGGTGATCGGCATCAGGTTGAGCGTCATGCCGACGTTCACGATGATGTGCACCAGCCAGCTCGACGCGAGCCCCATCGCCACGAGGCTGCTGAACGAGTCGTTCGCGCGCTCGGCCACGCGCACCGCGCGGAGCAACAGGAAGAGAAACAGCATCAGCGCCACCGTCACGCCGATGAACCCCAGCTCTTCGCCTAACACAGCGAAGATGAAGTCGGTGTGCTGCTCGGGCAGGAACGCGAGACGCTTCTGCGTGCCCAACAAGAATCCTTTGCCTAACCAGCCACCGGACCCGATGGCCACCTGCGACTGGATCACGTGCCAGCCGGACTTCCGAGGGTCGATGGACGGGTCGAGAAACACCAGCAAGCGGTCGCGCTGATACGGCGACATCCGCTGCCAAACCAGCGGCGCCACCACGCCCATCACGACGTTGGCCAGCATCAGCCCCACCCCCTCGAGCATGAACGGCTTGTACCACAGCACCAGTGCCAAGAGGAGCAGGAACCACGCGCCCCAGAGACTCGTGTTGAACGCGAGGATCAAACTCACTGCCGGCGACGCGACGAGCACGAGCAGCGGAAGCGGCACGCCGGACCAGTAGAGCATTGCGAAAAAGATGCCGATGAACACGATACCCGTGCCCAGGTCCGGCTGCATCATGATCAGGATCCACGGAAGGAAGGCGACGAGCGCCGGCTGCCAGAGATCCAAGAGGGATTTGGGCGGCTCTCGTCGCGCGGCGAGCACGCGCGCGAGCATGAGGACCACCGTGACCTTGGCCAGCTCCGACGGTTGGCCTAACCGAACGCCGCCAATCCCGATCCAGCTCTTGTGACTTGCCGCCGTTCCCGCGCCGGTGCCGAAGCCGAGGTGCGGCACGAGCAACAGCGCCAATAGCAGGAGCGACATCAAGTACACCGGCAGCGCCGCCCACTCGAAGAACCGCACCGAGGCCCGGCTCACCGCGTACGCGCCCACCAATCCGAAAATGAGCCAGCGAATCTGCGACGCCCACGCGTGCGTTGCCGACGTCGGGACGTCGGTCTGGCCCGCCGAATACACCATGGCGATGCCGTACGCCGACAAGAGCAGCGCCGTAATGACGAGCGGGACGTCCACCACCACGCGGCGCGACGGCATCATCCCTCGGTGTTGATGTGCTGGGTCGGCGCGACCTTCAGATACGACTGAATGATCTGCGACGCGATGCGCGCGGCGCGCGCACCGTGCCCGCCGAACTCGATGAGAACGGCCACGACGATCTTGGGGTCATCCGCCGGCGCGAATCCGACGAACCACGCATGGTCGCGCGTGCGATCTTGCGAGTTCTGTGCGCTGCCCGTTTTGCCCGCGAGCACGGTGCCCTGGATCTGCGCACTGCGCGCGGTACCCGATGCCACCACGCCGGCGAGCGCCGCGCGCAACCCGGCGAGCTGGTCTTCGCTGAGCGTGAAGACGCGCGTGCGATCGGGCTTGTGGCGCGCGATCTCGGGCCGCGACTCGGTGCCGTCGGTGGCCAGCGCAGTATAGAAGCGCGCCATGTTGGCCACGGTTTGCGCGTTCTCGCCCTGGCCGATGGCCAGGTTGAGCAGCACCGCTTGGCTCCATCCGCGCTTGCCGTATTTGCGATCGTAATACTCCTGCGCGTCGGCGTATGGGAAGAGCGGACGCGATTCGTCGGGCAGGTCGATGCCCGAGCGGTCGCGTCCGCCGAAGCGGATGCCGCCCGCCACGAGCCTCGTTAGGCCGACCTTGAGGCCTAACTGATAGAAGTACACGTCGCACGACTGCTCGATGGCCTGCGCGAGCGTGAGGTCGCCGTGGCCCTTGTGGTTCCAGCACTTGAAGTACCGGTTGCCGAACTGGAAGCCGCCGGTGCACGGCTCGGGCATCTTGTCGTCGAGAGTCGCGATGCCGCTCTCGAGCGCAATCGCCGCCGTCGCGAGTTTCCACGTCGAGCCGGGTGGGTACCGGCCCTGGATCACCTTGTTGTAGAGCGGGTGGTGCGGGTCGTCGTTGAGCGATTTCCAGAGATCCTGCGGGATGCCGCCGATGAACTTGTTGGGGTCGAACGACGGCGCGCTGTAGAGCGCGAGCACCCCACCCGTGCGAGGGTCGAGCGCGATCGCGCCACCCTGCAACGAGTCGGCGAACAACGATGCCGTGTACTTCTGCAGCTCGAGGTCGATGTTGGTTTGCAGCGGCGGCCCCGGCTTGGGCAAGAGATCCTGTCGCGCGCCGGCTTCACGAACGACGCGTCCTCGCGCATCCACTTCCACGAAGCGGACACCTTCGGTGCCGCGCAGCGAATCCTCGTATTCTTTTTCGAGTCCGCCCTTCCCCACCTGCTGGCCGGTCTTGTAGCCGCGATACTGCGGCGTCGCGAGCTCCGACTCCGTGATTTCACCCACGTAGCCCATGAACGACGCCACCGCGGGTCCGTCGGGATAGTAGCGTTTGGGCGCGGATTGGATGATCAAGCCCGGGAACTCGATGCGCCGCTCCTCGAGCACCGACACGACGTCGAACGAGGCGTCGGCCAGCACCACCGTCGGGCGGTACGGCGCGCGCCGGTAGCGCCTAACGGATAGGTCGATCGCATCGGGGCTGAGCGGGATGATCGCCGCCAATCGCTGGAGCGACGCGCGCAGCGAATCCGCGCTCGGGCTCAAGATCGACACCGAGTACCCCGGCACGTTCTCGGCCAGCACTTCGTTGTGCCGGTCGTAGATGATGCCGCGCGGCGCCGGGAGCGGTACTTCGCGCAGCCGGTTCTCCTCGGACTGCAGCGCGTAGCGCGAGTTCTGCACGATCTGCGTGCGGAAGAACGCGCCCAACAAGAGCACGAACAACACCGCCAGCGCCGCCGATACAAAGCGCCCGCGACGCGCGACTTCGTTGGGATGAAAGCTCATGTCGCGGGCGCTCGAAGAATCGGGCGCAGAATGAGCAGCGTCAACAAGCCGAAGAGCGCGGTGACCACGCCCTTGAGCGGGGACCACACCAGGAGCTCGACCAGGAGCGCGCCGCCCGTCATCTGGTGCGCCGCCATCAACACGATGACATCGAACGCCCACTTGCCGCAGAAGAAGAACAGCGCGTTGAGCACGACGTCATCGGCAAAGAACACCGCCTTGAGCCACGACGCGCCGAAGCCCACCAGGCACATGCCTAACGCACCGGCGCCGAACGCGTGCGGCTCGAGCGAGTCGGCCACGAGCCCCATGAGCAAGCCAAGCAGCGCGGCGTTGCCCGGGCGGATGCGAATCGACACGAGCAGCAGCGCGATGAGCAGAAAATCGGGACTCGCGTGCCAGCCGAGCACCGGCCGCAGCGTGTAGTGCAGGAGGACCAGCACTACGAAGGCAAGGATGGTCCGGGCGAGATCCGTCGGCCTCATGGCGACCGCCTCGTGCCGCTATCGGGTGGGGCCGGCGTTGCCGGTGCCCGGCGGGTGGTATCCGGCGCGGTATGAGCGGAGTCGGCGCGCACTGACGGACGCGCGGCATCGCGCAGCGTGTGCGGCAGCGTGTCCCGCCTAACGTGGTGCACCGTGTCGCGCCGCGCGGTCGAGACAAACGACCGGACCGTGGTATCGGCGCGCGCCGTGTCGCCGCGGGCGAGCCGGGCGGCGCGCTCGAGCGAGTCGCCCGCCGCGACGATGGCCTTGACCGCGGCATCGGCCCCGTGTCCACTCTGCCACACGCCGTCCACACCCGCCACCGTCCGCTGCGGCAAGAGGATCATCACCGTCGACATGTCCTGCGGCAGCACCGCCGGACGCAGGAGATACGTGCGCGCCCACAGCTCCGACGTCTTGAGCTCGCCTAACACAGTGCCCACGGGAATGCCGCGCGGAAACGTGCTGCCTAACCCCGAGCTCACGATGAGCGTACCCGGCTTGAGCGTGCTCCGCACCGGCACGCCGCGCATCTCGAGCAGGTACCGCTCGGGGTCCGAGCCCTCGTGCGCGGCCACGATGCCGAACGCGCTCCCGTCTTCCGCCATCGCGCTCACGCGAAAATCGGGATGCGCCCACACGATCGCGATGCTCATGGTCGGGTCGACCGTTTTCACCATACCGGCCAATCCCTCGGGCGCCACCACCGGACTGAACACGCGCACGCCGGCGTTCGAGCCCGCCGAGAGCGTGACCGTGTACTCTTCGCCGATGTCGCGGCCCTGGAGCGCTTCGGCCGGCACGAATCCCCACTTGAGCCGCGCGCCCAACTCGAGCGTCTTGCGCAGCCGGTCGTTCTCGGCGTTGAGCGCATCGAGCGTCATCGACTGCAGCTCCACGCTGTCGCGCGCCGTGATGCGCGCCTCGCGCGTGAGCCACGCCTGGCGCGTCAGCTCGGCGTCGTGCTGCAGAGCAACGAGCGGCGCCAGCACCGTGTGCCGGAGCGCCGCCGTAAATGGATCGCGAAGATGTTCGGGGAGAAACTGTGCGACGAACGCGAGCACGACACAGACAACGAACAGGATACTGTCCCGACGACCATAGGTGCGGGAAGCGTTGGTCACGGCGCCTTCACGACTGGAGTACGGACCAGTATTTGTCCTCGTCGTCAAGGATCCGGCCGGTGCCGCGCACGACACACGTGAGCGGATCTTCGTCGACGTGGATGGGCAGGTTCGTTTCCTGACTGAGGAGCAGGTCGAGGCCGCGGATGAGCGCCCCGCCGCCAGTCATCACGATTCCCCGGTCCACAATGTCACTCGCCAACTCCGGCGGCGTGATCTCGAGGGCGCGACGCACCGCGTCGACGATCTGCTGGATGGGCTCCTGGATCGCCTCGCGAATCTCACTCGAGTGCACGCGCACGGTTTTCGGGATGCCGGACACGAGGTCGCGGCCCTTCACTTCCATCTCGCGCTCCTCGCCCACGGGCGCCGCCGATCCGATCTGGATCTTGATCTGCTCGGCCGTCGGTTCGCCGATGAGGAGGTTGTAGTTCTTGCGCATGAACTGCACGATCGCGATGTCCAACTCGTCGCCGCCCGTGCGAATCGACGTGTCGCTGACGATGCCGGAGAGCGCGATGACCGCGATCTCCGTGGTGCCGCCGCCGATGTCGATCACCATGTTGCCCGTGGGCGTTTCGACCGGCAGACCGACGCCGATAGCCGCCGCCATGGGCTCGGCCACCATGAACACTTCCTTCGCGCCCGCGCCTAACGCAGAGTCGCGCACCGCGCGCTTTTCCACTTCGGTGATGCCGGAGGGCACGCATACAATGACGCGCGGCTTCACCTTGAACACGTGGTTGTCGATGATGAGCGTGAGGAAATAGCGCAGCATCTTTTCGGTGACGTCGAAGTCGGCGATCACGCCGTCCTTCATCGGCCGCACAGCCTGCACGCCATCGGGCGTCCTGCCTAACATGCGCTTGGCTTCGAGCCCCACGCCTTTGATTTTCCCCGAGGCGCGGTCGATGGCGACCACGGAGGGTTCGTTGAGCACGATCCCCTCGCCCTTCACGTAGATGAGGGTGTTCGCCGTACCGAGGTCGACGGCGATCGCGTTTGCGGGAAAGAGGGATCCCGCTTTGAAGAGGGGCCAGCGCATCAGAAAACCAGTCTAGCGTTCCTGGCGGAACGCGGTGAGCAGCGGGTGGGAGAGAGCACGATCGCCGTTAAACTAGTCGCGCAGACGAATTGCAGCAAGGTGTTGGCTTGACAGTACCTAGCGTGTGTCGATAAGCTCGCGCACATGAACGGCGCCCCTCCGGATCGTGCCCCATCATCATCGCCTGTTCCCCATCGCGCCGCCGAAGTCGCGATCGTCGACCCATCGGTCTGCGATGCGTGCGGACTCTGCTTGCCGCTCTGCCCGCCCGCCGCGATCATGCTCCGCCGGGAAGGGCTCCATATTGACGATTCAATTTGCACCGGGTGTCGCAAGTGCATCGCGCCATGTCCGGTGGGTGCGCTCGCGATGGTGGCGCGCGATCCGATCCTGAGCGCGAGCGTCTCTCATCCGTGAGCCATCGGCGTTGCGATGTGCTCATTGTCGGCGCGGGACCGGCGGGCCTGATCGCGGCGCGCGAGCTCGCAGCCGCCGCTCCAGACCTCGATGTGATGGTGCTCGAGCGCGACCGCGCGGTCGGCTTCCCGGTGCGCTGTGGCGAGGGCGTGGGCCACGGCGGCATCGCCGAGTTCATGGACCCAACTGACGCGCCGTGGGTGTCGCGGCGGATCACTCGTGTGGTGTTCGTCGCGCCGGACGGAACGCGTGTACGCGTCGCCGAGGGCGACGTGGGCTACGTGCTCGATCGCTCGCGTCTCGAGCCGGCGATGGCCGAGCAGGCTGGCCGGCTCGGCGCCGAGATCCTGATCGCGACCGAGGCGACAGGCGTCACCCGTACCGAGAGCGGTTGGCGTGTGGCGACCCGCGGTCCATCGGGCACCGGCACCGTAGACACTCGGCTCGTGATCGCGGCCGACGGCGTGGAGAGCATGGTGGGCCGCTGGGCGGGTCTCGACACGCGCGTGCCGGCTCGGGACATGGAGAGCTGCGCGCAGTATGTCGTTGGCGGCATCGCGTTCGACCCAGATGCGATCTACCTGCACTTCGGCCGCGAGATCGCGCCCGGCGGCTATGCTTGGGTGTTTCCCAAGGGCGTCGGTGTGGCCAACGTGGGACTTGGTGTCGTCGCCTTGCGGGGTGAGCGCGGACGGAGTGCGCGCGCCTATCTCGACCGATATCTCGAGTCCTATTTCCCCACGGGCGTGAGAACCGGCTACACGGTGGGCGGCGTGATCGTGTCGCCGACGCTCAGGCGCACGGTGAGCGACGGCATGATCCTCTGCGGAGACGCGGCACACATGATCAACCCGTTGTCGGGCGGCGGGATCGTCAACGCGATGAAGGCGGGCCGACTGGCGGCACACGTTGCCAACGCCGCGCTCCACGCCGGCGACACGAGCGCCGCGCGCCTCGAGCAGTATCACGCGGACTGGATGCGTCTGTTAGGCGATGACCACGTGCGGTTCTATCGCGTCAAGGAAGCGCTGGCGCGATTCGACGATGCGTTCTTCGATAAGCTCGCGCGGTCGGTGAATCGCATTCCGGAACGGCGCCGCACGCTAGGCAAGATCTTCGCCCGTGCGCTCGTTAGGCACCCGGCGCTGTTTCCTGTGGTGACCAAGTACTTCGTGTAGCGAGCCGCTACCCTCCCTGGGCCGTGCACCCGCTTGGCGAATGTCAGGTCGGTCGTCTTCGTGGTCGTGGTCGTGGTCTAAGATGTCTGCTGCGTCGTCATTAGCCCTGCCCGCTTTGGAGCGCTATCTTTGGCCTATGAGAGAACCGGTATCTCCCGTCGCGCTCGTTGGACCGGAGTGGGCGCACTGGTATCGCTTGAGCCCGGCGGAACGATGGCTCGAAACGACGCGTCTGTGGGCAACGTACTTGGCTCTTGGAGGGACGCTTGATTCCGAGCCCGATACACAAAGTCCTTTCGGTGATGCGGGAGCTCGAGGTGAAGTGTCTCGTGATGGGCGGCCAGGCGTGCGTGTTGTACGGCGCGGCGGAGTTTAGTAGAGACGCTGACCTTGCCGTGTTGGCAGACGCGGTCAATCTGCGCCGGCTGGAAAATGCGTTGACCGTGCTCGTCGCGAGCGTCGAGTACGTGCCGCCCTTTGAAGCGCAATATCTCGAGCGTGGACATGCGGTGCACTTTCGCTGTGCACGAGAGGATGTCCGCGGTCTTCGCGTGGACGTGATGTCGAAGATGCGCGGCGTCGATTCGTTTGCGGCACTTTGGAACCGCCGGACCACGGTAACGATTGGGGAAACGCCAGACCAACTGGACGTGGACGTTCTCGCGCTACCCGACCTGGTGAAAGCGAAGAAGACGCAGAGAGACAAGGACTGGCCGATGATTCGGCGACTGCTCGAGGCCAACTACTTCGCCTTTCGAACAGACCCGACGAGACCGCGTATCGATTTCTGGCTGCGAGAGCTGCGCTCTCCCGAGCTGCTCATTGAATGCGCACGAACGTTCCCTGACGCAGCCGGCGCAGTGAGCCGGGATCGAGTGGCGGTAGCGGCTGCCCTCCACGATGCGTTAGACACAGTCGAGCATGAGTTGCGGAGCGAGGAGGATCGCGAACGAGCCGCGGATCGTGCCTATTGGGCGCCGCTGCGCAAGGAACTCGAGCAGCTACGGCACGCACACGGCGAACGCGCTCCGGACTAACCAGACCAAAGTTGCCGGCTGCTCAGCGGCGCAACAGGTGGGGGCCAGTCCCCGTCTAACCAGAGCGCTGCGCGCTATGCCGGTACAAATGCATTCCGGCGCGATGCTGAATGCATGAGGTGCCGACCGCGCACCGGTTGGCCATGGTGCCGGCCAATGCGTCGGCGGGCGCCAGTCGCCCAACGCCCGGGATGGGCGGCGACCACATATAGACAGGGTGTCGAGGGACAGCGAAGAGGTCGCCTGCCCAGTTTCCTGCTCGGCCGATCGTGAACGCAACGTCGTAACCTTCGCGTTGGGCGATCTCCTGTTCGCGTGGCGAATGTGCGCCGAATGGCCAACTCAGCGCGCGTGTGTCGACGTCGAGCGCCACGCGCAGATCGTCGCGTGATCGCGCGAGCTCGCGCGCCACGTCGTGCTCGGGCAGCCACGTGAGTCGCGGATGCGTTGCCGTGTGCGACGCGAACTCGATGCCGCGCGATTGCCAGCGCCGCATGTCGCGCCAAGCGAGGTGCGCGAACCGGCGGCCGCCATACGCCACGTCCCACCGGTTGAGCTTACCCGCGTAGTGAGTGACGACGAAGCAGGTCGCGGTGAACCCGTGCGCGGCGAGTACCGGGAACGCGTGGTCGCGCAGCGCCCGGTAGCCGTCGTCGAACGTGATCGCGATTTCCTGCGGGGCGGGCCGGCGCGCGCCAGTTAGGCAGGCGCGCAGGGCGGCGAGGGAGAGCGTGGTGTATCCTGCGCGCGCGAGCCGCTCGATCTGGCGAGCGAACCGCCGGGGCGACAGGCGCGTGACGCCTAACTCAACGCGCCTGTCGACCTTGTGGTAGCACAGGATGCACGGCGGCGTCACGCCAACGCGTGTTCCACCGGTGTGTAGTCCAGACCGAACGCCTCGGCGACGGCGGGATAGACCACCTTGCCGTCCACCACGTTCAGACCCTTGGCCAACGACGCGTTCTCGCACAGCGCGCGCTTCCACCCCTTGTTCGCCAGCTGCAGCGCGTACGGGAAGGTTGCGTTAGTCAGCGCCAGCGTCGACGTGCGCGGCACGCCGCCCGGCATGTTCGCCACGCCGTAGTGGATCACGCCGTCCACCACGTACACCGGATCCTCGTGCGTGGTCGCGTGAATCGTTTCCACCGAGCCGCCCTGGTCGATCGCGACGTCCACGATCACCGCACCGGCCTGCATGATCTTCAAATCTTCGCGACGCACGAGCCGCGGCGCCTTGGCGCCGGTGACCAGCACCGCACCCACCACGAGATCGGCCGTCGCGATCTGCTCGAGAATCGTGTGGCGGTTGGAGTACACCAGCGTCACGTTCGCGGGCATCACATCCGACAAATAACGCAGACGCTCGAGCGAAATGTCGAGGATCGTGACCTTGGCGCCCAAGCCCGCCGCCATCTTGGCCGCGTGCGTGCCCACGACGCCGCCGCCCAGGATCACCACCTTGCCGGGCGGCACCCCGGGCACGCCGCCCAACAACACGCCGCGTCCGCCGTGGAGCTTCTCCAGGTACCGCGCGCCCTCCTGCACCGCCATGCGTCCCGCCACCTCGGACATCGGCGTCAAGAGCGGCAGCTCTCCGTTAGGCAACTGCACCGTCTCGTACGCGATGCACGTCGCGCCGCTCTGCATGTGCGCGCGCGTCAGCCGCTCGTCCGCCGCGAAGTGGAAGTACGTGAAGATCGTCTGGCCCTTCCGCATCCGCTTCCACTCCACCTCGATCGGCTCCTTCACCTTCATGATCATGTCGGCCTGCTTCCAGACCGAGTCGGCGTCCGGCGCAATCGACGCGCCCGCCTTCACGTACAAGTCGTCCGCGAAGCCGCTGCCTTCACCCGCCGATTTCTCGACGAGCACCGTGTGACCGTGCGCGACCAGGGACTCCGCGCCCGCCGGCACCAGCGCGACGCGGTTTTCGTTCGTTTTGATCTCTTTCGGAACGCCGATGAGCATGGCTCGAAATTGTGGGTTACGGTTGTCGGTAAGAGTGCGATGCTGGAACGGCCGACGGCGGATGCTACCAGTCGCCGCCGCCCAACGCCAGAACGGTCTGTTGGTCCGGCTCGAAGTACGCTTGGGACACCTCCGCGACCGACTCCGGTGTGATGTCGTCGATCAGCGCCAGTACCTGGTCGAGCGAGCGGAACGGCTCGTCGTAGAGCGCGACGCCGGCAGCACGATACATCCGTGACGACGGGCTTTCCAGCGACAGCGTGACCTGCCCTTTGAGCTGGCTCTTCCCTTCCGCGATTTCGCCCGCCGTCAAGCTGCCGGATGCCAGTCGCGCCAACTCGTCGCGGATCGCCCCGCGCGCATGCACGGCGGTCTCGGGCGCGGTGCCAACGTACACACCGTGCGACCCGGTCTCGGGATGAAAGTTCTGGAACGAATAGACCGAGTACGCGAGACCCAGCTCCTCCCTTACACGCTGGAAGAGACGCGAGCTCATCCCGCCGCCCAACACCGTGTCGACCAACACCACGGCGTAACGACGCGGGTCGCTGTGCGCCACGGTCGGCGAGCCGAACACGATGTGCGTTTGCGCACCGTCCCGCGCCACGTGACGCTCGGACGGCGGCGCCGGCGTGAGCGCGGGTGTCTCGAGGGGCGCGGCGTCGCCTTGGTCAACCGATGCCCAACCGGTCTCGTCGAGAATCTCGAGCAACCGATCATGATCGACGTTTCCCGCGGCAGCAACGACCACCTGCGGCGGGTGATACGCGCGCGAGTGCAGCTCGCGCAACTCGCGAACCCCGAGCGCGCTTACGGTTTCTCGCGTGCCGAGGATGGAGTAGCCATAGGGATGGGCGCCCCACATGGCTTCGTTGTGGAGCTCGAACACGAGGTCATCGGGCGTGTCTTCCACCATCCCGATTTCCTCCAGCACCACCTTCCGCTCGAGCTTGAGGTCCTCGGCGCGCAAGAGCGGTTGGAACACGAGATCGCCGATCACATCCGCGGCCTGCGGCAGGTGCTCGTCGAGGACGCGCGCCTGATACGACGTGTGCTCGCGTGCGGTGTATGCGTCGAGCGATCCGCCTAACACCTCGAGCGACAGCGCGATTTCGCGAGCCGATCGCGAGCGGGTGCCCTTGAACACCATGTGCTCGAGGAGGTGCGAGACGCCCATGCGGTCGCGCGGCTCGTGCACCGAAGCGGCGCGCACCCAGGCCCCGAAACTCACCGACCGCACTCCCGGCATGTACTCCGAGAGCACGGTCAGTCCGTTGGGCAAGGTCGTGCGGCGCAGTCCCGTGTCGGGCTTTCGCCTAACGGGGCTCACCGCCGCGAGCGACCTCCGCGCCGCGAGCGCGGACGGCCGTGCGACTCGGAGCCATCGCCGCCGTTATGCGGCTCTGTCTCGCCGCCGGCGCCGGCCGCGGCGGGCTCGCGGTCTCCACCGCCCTGCGGACGCTCGCCGCGGTGGCGTTCGCCGCGCCCTTCGTTAGGCTGATCGGGCGTGCCTTCGGGCTTGGGGATGAGCGCCTTCATGGAGAGACGCAGGCGACCGCGCTCATCCTTGTCGATCAGCTTGACGCGCACCATGTCGCCCTTCTTCACCACGTCCTCGGTTTTCTCGGTGCGGCCGTGCTGGAGCTCGGAGATGTG
>DATEKK010000003.1:0-2314 GCA_035277485.1 Gemmatimonadaceae bacterium | reverse complement strand
CGCCCGTGCTCGTCGGCGCGGCGTTCCTTCTCGCCTGGCAAGCGGCGGTGTCGTTCGTCGGCGTGCCGGCCTATGTCCTGCCGGGTCCTTGGCTTATCACCAAAACATTGTTGCACGATGGGCCGAGTCTGCTCGGCGCCTTGCTCGTTACCCTGCGCATCACCTTCGCCGCGCTGGCGCTCGCGATCGTGGTCGGCGGCGCGTTGGCTGTCCTGTTCTCGCTGTCGCGGTTGCTCGAGCTCAGCCTGTTTCCTTACGCGGTGATTCTCCAGGTAACGCCGGTCGTCGCGATCGCACCGCTCATCATCATATGGGTCAACGACGTTTTCGCTGCGCTGCTGGTCTGCGCCACCATCGTCGCGTTCTTTCCGATCGTCGCCAACACGACGCTTGGCCTGAACAGCGCGGATCGCAATCTCGTCGATCTGTTCCGGCTTTACGGCGCTTCGCGTTGGCAGACCCTTCGTCTGCTGCGATTGCCGTCGGCATTACCGCTGTTCCTCGCGGGTGTACGCATCAGCGGCGGCTTGGCGCTTATCGGCGCGGTCGTGGCCGAGTTCGTCGCTGGCACCGGCGGCGCCGAGACTGGTTTGGCGTCGCGTATCATCGAGGCGGGCTATCGTCTCGAGATCCCGCGCATGTTCGCGGCGTTGCTCTTATTGTCGCTGACCGGCATCGCAATCTTCGTCGTGCTGTCCTGGCTGTCGCGCCTACTGTTGCGCCATTGGCACGAAAGCGCGCTCGACTCTGCCGATTAAGTCGGGACGAGAACGGCGACCAGCTCGGCGATGCAGGCTGGCTGCTCGACGCCGTCGATCGTGAACCGCGCTTCCGTCGCGACCCGCGCGCCCTTTTGCGTCCGGTTGACGCTCAGCAGCTTGAGCGTCATACGCACCCGCGCTCCGCTTTTCACCGGCTCGGTGAACCGAACTTTGTTAAGGCCGTAATTGATGCGCAGGCGGATGTTGTCGACGTTATAGATCTGATCCATCAGCCGCGGCGCCAACGCCAGCGTGAGATAGCCGTGCGCCACCGTCGTGCCGAACGGCGAGTTCTTGGCGCGTTCGCGGTCGACATGGATCCATTGCTGATCGCCGGTCGCCTCGGCGAACTTGTCGATGGCGTCTTGCGTCACCGTGACCCAGTCGCTGGTGCCGAGCGTCTCGCCGGCCGCGGCTGCGAGTGCGTCGAGCGAAGCGAAATGGCGCACGCGGTGTCCCCCTCGCGGTCAGCATCTCACTTGACGAGCGGAGTCGGGAAGGGGTAGGCATAACATTGTGATCGTGGTGATTTGAGCCGACCGGCTTGCGGCCACGTAAAAAAATCCCGCTAAAAAGGTCGGAGGCTCGTCGAAGCCCTGACCCGTGCGGGACAGGGCTTTTTTGTTGGCCCGATTTTACGTGCGCCGAGCCGGCGATTGATGGAGAAAAACGATGCCTTTGACGCCGCCTCCGCCGCCCGCTTCCTGGCGCCCGCGCACCGTTGCCACCCGCGGCGGCCTGCAACGCAGTCAGTTCCACGAGACCGACGAAGCGATCTTCATGACGTCGGGCTTCGTCTACGGCTCGGCCGAGGAGGCCGAGGCGGCCTTCGCCAACGACGGGCAGCGCTTCGTCTATAGCCGCTACGCCAACCCGACCGTGTCGATGTTCGAAGAGCGGCTGCGACTGATCGAAGGCGCGGAAATGTGCCGTGCCACTGGCAGCGGAATGGGCGCGGTGTTCGCCGCGTTCGCCTGTTTCCTCAAGGCCGGCGATCGCGTCGTCGCGTCGCGCGCGCTGTTCGGCTCGTGCTCATACATCCTGACGCAAATCCTGCCACGGTTCGGCGTGACGACCGAACTCGTCGACGGCCGCGATCAGGCGGCGTGGGCGAAGGCGTTGGCCAAAGGCACCCGTGCGGTCTTCGTCGAAAGCCCGTCCAATCCGACGCTCGAGATCATCGATCTCAAGGCGGTGGCCGATCTCGCGCACGCCAAAGGCGCGCTGCTGATTGTCGACAACGTCTTCGCCTCGCCGCTGCTACAAAAGCCGCTCGCGCTCGGCGCCGACATCGTCGTCTATTCGGCGACCAAACATATCGACGGGCAGGGACGGAGCCTCGGGGGAGCGGTGCTCGGACCGAAGCCATTCTTCGACGATCATCTGCTGAACTTCCTGCGCCACACCGGTCCGTCGCTCTCTCCGTTCAACGCGTGGCTGTTGGTAAAAGGACTCGAGACGATGGAGATGCGCGTTCGGCGCCAATGCGACGTCGCGCTCGCGCTCGCGCGCTTTCTGGAAAAGCACCCGAAGGTCAAGCGCACGCTTTATCC
>DATEKK010000002.1:0-50604 GCA_035277485.1 Gemmatimonadaceae bacterium | reverse complement strand
CCTGGTCATCGTCGGCGGGGCGCTGGGATTGGTGACGAGCTGGCTGGGCGGCGAGCTCGTCGAACGACTGGGCGTCGGGATACATGCCGGCGCAAACCCGAACGCGCCGAGCTCCCTCGCGAGCGAGCGGACCGACCGTGCCTGAGGTTTGAGGCTAACGCTGGGCCGACAGCAGTGAACTGCGTCCGACTGTCACGGTTAGGGACGCACTATCGGGAAGCGGGAAGCGCTCGCTGGCGCTCGCTGGGGGAAGCGCTGCGCTGGGGGAAGCGGCGGCGACGCCGCCTGGGGGAATGGAAGGACATCAGTCGTCTCCAGGTGGAGAGTGCCGCATCGCGCGGGCTCGCGCATGGCACTGCAGGCCCGCGGACCATCGATGTTATTCCGATCCCTCAGGCGGCGTCGCCGCCGCTTCCCCCAGCGCAGCGCTTCCCTCAGCGAGCGCCAGCGAGCGCTTCCCGCTTCCCCGGATCGCTAGAGAAACTCGGGCGCGACGCACTAGGTCGCGACCGGCGCGCTCCCTTCGGCGTCCGATCCGAGCGGACAACTGGCGCAGAGGCCGCCGGCTGGAACGAGGTAGAAGCGACAACAGCTCGCGCGCCGCACATGCAGATGCACGCGACGGCCCGACTCGACGGCCGTGATCACCGGCCGCATCTCGGCGACCACGTCATCGCCGGCGTAGAAATCGTCGAGCATCCGCGCGAGCGGCCCCTGGTCATCGTGGGCGGGCCAGAGCGCGACGAAGTGCGATGCCCACAGCGACGTCAGCACACCCCAGATCGCGCGCTCGCCGAACGACGACCAGTCGTACACGGCCTCGACCACCGGCGCCGACTGTTCAACGAGCGCGTCGCGCAGGGCGCGCAGCAGCGCTCGTTCGTTAGGCACGGTGCGCAGCGCGGGATGCCCGGCGCACGCGTCGTCCGCCACGACCGTCCCGCGTGCCTCGTAGATGGCCGTCCCGTCGACGTACGCCAATTGGTTGAATCGAATCGCGATGTTGCCGAGCGAGCAATCGGGTACGCACCGGAAACGCAGAAACGGCGCGATGACCATCGCCGACGTCCATCCGAGGTGCAGCGCGAACGAGCCCGCGATGGTACGCCGGTCATCGGTCTGCGAGCGCGTGCCGATACGCTCGAGGAGCGTGCGGAACGGTCCGTTCGTCGCGTCGCGAAACTGGTCGCCGGCGATCCAACCGGTTCCAGTTGGGCGACCGAGCTCGACGGTCCAACCGGCGTGGAGCGCGCGAAGCGTCCGGTAGATCTCGGCGACGGGTGATCGATCGGGCTCGCTCATCCGATCTCGATCCGCACAGGTGCGAAGCGGCCGTGCACGTGCCTTACGGACGTTTCGCGCGCGCGGCCAGCGAGTCGGCGTGACGCTGACGTGCCGCGGCGATCGAATCGAGCCGCTGCCGCACGCGCACCAGCACGGCCTTCGTTTGCGCATTGATGGTGCTGTCGCGTTTGCGCTGCGCGTTCGATGGGCCGCCGAACGGAATCGGCGCGTCGATGCTGATGCCGCCGTGCGCGGACGGCGACATTGGCGCGCCAGCCGCACGCGCGGCGCGGTCCGCCATGTCCTGCGCGCGCAGCTGCGCATCGCGATCGACACCGGACGTCGGCATGCGCACGGTCGGCCCGGGCGGCGTGGCGCCGCCAGCCGACGCCGGGTCGGTGGGAGTGCTGGGTAAGAGCAGCGGCGACACGCCGTGTGCCGTCCAGCGCCGCTCGAAATCCGATGTGGCTGATCGCGTCGCGTTAGGCGAAGGCCGTTCGCCGGCGCTCGAATCGGTCGTGACGGGTGCGGGTGGCGGATCCGTCACCTGCGCACGCACGCGAGCGGGCGGCTCGCGCCGCGGCGACACGCGCGTCCGCGTCCGGACATCCCTGGTCGTGTGCATAACCGGAGGCTTCCGAACCGGACTCACGTATGCGATACGGTGCGCGCGTTCTGTGTCGTGCGCCGGTGCGGTCGTCGGCATCGGGACGACATGCGCCGGCACGCTCGTGAGGACCACGAGCGCGGTCGCGATTGTAACGCCGGACGCAGCTGCAGTGCTTGCGACGCGGTCGGTTTTCGAGATTGGGTCCGCTCGGAGTCGCATCTCGCACTTTCGCGTGTGCTTCGACCTACGTCAACTGCAAAACCCCCTTTTCCGAGCTCGGCGGTGCGCACCGTACGCACGCCGATTGCACTGCGTGCGATAGGCGTAACCATCGCCTGCGCCAGCAGTTTGCCTCCGTCGCCGTGGTGTCGCATGCTGTACGCCGTTCGCCGCTCAATCGAGTTGTCTACCGCGGTCCTTTGGATTGCGACTGTCACGTACGCATGGAGCGGCTTTCGCCCCGACCGCGCGAGCAGCGAGAGACTCGAGATATTCCCCACGCTGCAAGGAGACGCCGACATCCTCGGCGCGCTGCATCAGTCGAACGTGAACGAGATCAACGCGGCGAAAATGGCGCAGATGACATCGACCGATGCGGGCGTGCGCGCGTTTGCGGCTCAGATGGTCTCCGATCACACGACGCTCGATCAGCAGGACAGCATGCTCGCGACCCAGCTCGGGATCCCGCCGACGCTCGGCGACAGTACCACTGCGCGGGGTGGATCGGCGGAAATGGACAACCTCCGTGCGAGAAGCGGTAGCGCGGCGTTCGATGTGGCGTACATTGGCTCTCAGGTGCAGGACCACATGCAGTCACTCGCGATCGTCGATTCGTCGCGAAAGGTCGCGCAGAACCCCGCCCTCCGAACGGCACTCGTGAAGTTGATTCGGCCGGTGATCGCCAGGCATCTGCAGATGGCGAGGAGCGTGAGGGATCGCATCGGTCGCTAACAGGTCAGGCCACCTTGCCGCCTAACGTTCAGACGCGACTCATCACGGTCAGCCGGGAATTCGGCGCCGGCGGAAGCGAGCTCGCCGCCGCCGTGGGCGCGCGTCTCGGGTGGCCGGTGCTCGATCGCGACCTCATCCATCGAGTGGCCGAGCGCCTGCGCTGCGACCGATTGGTCGTCGAACACCTGGACGAGCACCCGCCATCATTGGCGGCGCGGATCGCCGCGGTGCTGATCATACCGCAATCGGAGATGATTTCGTTTCCTCCCGCGACGGACGTGACGAGCGCCGATCACATCGCCGACGCAACGCGTGCCGTGATCGCCGAGGCGGGGGCCTCACCGCCGCTGGTGATCGTAGGGCATGGCGCACAATGCATCTTCGCCGGGCGCGACGATGTGCTGCACGTGCGGGTGATCGCGCCGCTCAAGTCGCGCGTCGAGCGCGTGAAGCAGCGCTTCGGCGTCGATGCCGCCTATGGGACGACGATATTGCGCCGCGCCGACGCCGACCGTCAGGCGTATGTCCAGCGACACTTTCACGAGAACTGGCGCAACGAGCTGCTCTACGATGTCCTCATCAACACAGGACGTGTGTCGATCGATGAGGCAGCCGCCATGGTAGTTGAGCTCGCGCGCAAGCGTGGAGCGTCGACGTCATGATCGAGCGACAGTCGTTGCGAGTATCCGCAACCCTGCTGCTCACGGGACAGATTCTTTTCATTCTGATAACCCAACTCCACGCGGATGGCCCAGCCAACGATCATCTCGTTGTATTCGCCGAGTACGCGCGGAGCAACACGTGGAAAGCCGTGCACGTGGGGCAATATCTGGCCATGTCGATCTTGCTCGCGGGACTGATCGCGTTGTTCTTCGCGCTAACGGCTCGGGGCACAACGGTGAGTTGGGCGGCACGGTTCGGCGCCGCGTTCGCGGTCGCGGCACTTGCTCTCTACGGCGCGCTGCAAGCCGTGGACGGCGTTGCCCTCAAGCAAGCCGTGGATGCCTGGGCTCGTGCGCCCGGCGCCGAGAAGGCAGCCCGCTTCGCGAACGCCGAGACCGTGCGGTGGCTCGAGTGGGGGTTCCGAAGTTACCAGAACTTTGCGTTAGGCATTGCGCTCATGCTGTTCGCGGCGGCAGTGCTGCGAGCGGCTCCGATCCCAAGGCCAATCGGCTTTCTGATGTGCCTCTCCGGTCTCGCCTACCTCGCGCAAGGCTGGGTCGGCGAGACGGAGGGCTTCTCGCAGGCGCACACGATCATGATCGTGCTTGCCTTCATCCTCGATCTGGCGTGGATGATCTGGCTGCTCGTCGTCGCTCTGCGAATGCCGGAATTGGAGCCCGCGGTATCGCCGGGTTGACGATCGTGCGAGCGCTACGACGGCTTCACTTCGAAGTGCGCCATCATGCCGGACGCATGGTGCTCGAGGATGTGGCAGTGATACATCCACATGCCCGGCCTGTCATCGGGATACCATGCGATGCGAACCGTCGCCTTGGGCGGCACGTTGACCACATCCTCCAGCGAACGCCACGCGGGCTTCTTCCCGTCGATCGCCAGCACCTGGAAAAAGAAACCATGCAGGTGAAACGGGTGATCCATCATCGTCTCGTTGACGACGTCCCACACCTGCATCTCGCCAACCTGTACCGGCGCGTCGTGATGATGCCGTTCACCATTGACGACGAAATCGAGCCCGCGGCGGAGACTCAACTGGAAGCCTAACTTCACCGTCCGCGTTACGTTTGTCGCGTCGTCGACGAGCGGCGCAATCTCGCGCAGCCGCGCCGGCACCCGCGCCGTGGATGGCTTCCGCGGCCCGACGCGTACGGTGCCGAAGCGTTCGACGCCCTTTTTGCCCGCCATCCTATTATAGGGCAGGTCCGCGATGTCTAACACAGCGCCTTCCCTCTCGAACGGGCCAACGGCCAGCTCCACACGGTCGCCCGGTGGGAGCAGCACTTCGTCCGCGCTCACCGGAGCCTCGATGAACCCGCCGTCGGTGCCGAGAATCTGGAACGGGGCGCCGCCTAACGACAGCCTGACGTAGCGGGCGCTCGACGCGTTGACGATGCGCCACCGTTCGATCTGCCCCGCGGCAATCGCGAGCTCGGGCTCGGACACGCCGTTGATCAGACGCACGTTGCCTTCGCGTCCGTTGTGCCGTTGGGCAAGGCCGCCGAACTTCGCGACCTCCCCGCGCTTATTCAGCCGAAGATCGTCGAAGACCAGGATCTTCTCGCCATCGAGTGTCAGCTCATCGGCGGCGCGAACGATCAGCGCGCCGTAGAGTCCTTTCTCCATCTGCTCGGTTTCGTTCGCGTGCGAATGATACCAGAACGTGCCGGCGTCCGGCGGCGTGAACCGGTACGTGAACGTCTCGCCGGGTTCCACGAGACGCTGAACGATCTCGGTGCCATCCATGGCGGCGGGGATTCTGAGGCCGTGCCAGTGCATCACCGTCGGCTCGGGCAGACGGTTCGTGAACTCGATCTCGAGGGGTATTCCCTGCTTCGCTTCGAGGACCGGCCCAGGCACGTGACCGTTGAATCCGTACCCGCGAACCGTGCGGCCGGGGGCAACCTCCCAATCGCATTCGCTCGCCTGGAGGTGGTACCGGACGACGGGTTCGGATGATGTGTCGAGGTAGCTCATGAGTCACTCCTGAGAATGAAAAGCCGCGTCACGACCACGTGGCTGCATGCTACCGATCTCGCGCGCTTCGCTCTTGAACGTAGCGGTCATCTTGTTGAACGAAGGGGCTGACTTCTCTCACCCGGCGTGGTGCGGGTCGTCCGGCGAGAGGTGCCTCATCATCAGCATGGCCGACGGCGGGAATCCGAACATCCGGCGCGAGGTCCTCGTCAGGTGCGCCGCGTCGGCGAATCCCGCGCCGTGCGCCGCGGCCGACAGGGACTCACCGCGCATGAGGAGATCCCAGACACGGAGGAAGCGTCGCCACAGCAGGTATGGCCGCAGCGCCATTCCCGTCTGCTCCACAAAAAGGTGACGAAACCGGCCGGGCGACAAGAACACGGCGGCGGCGATCCGTTCGAGGGTGAGTCGCTCCGTCAGGTGTCGTTGGATGTACGCCGTCGCGCGCAGAATGCGCGCATCCGATGCGATGGATGGCTCGACTCCGTGCGTGAGGTCGACGACCAGTCGTCGAGCGGCATCGACAAGAGCTGAACCGGATCCGTGCTCTCGCCACACGTTGAAAAGCGTGACTGCCTTCTCCGAATCCGCTCGGCGCAACGGAGTAATGCCGGCTGGCGCGTACAACTCGAAGAGTGCACGTCCCTCGGGTGTCTCCGGTTCGACGAACAGCACGGCGTTGGCCTGGGCCGTTGTCGCATCCATCGCATGCGGCTGACGAGACGGAATGATCACGCCATCGTATGCAGTCCACGGATCGCTATCGTTAGGCCGAAATCGTATCCCGAATTCGGACCCGAACGCGATCTGGATGGCGTAATGCGAGTGCAATCCAGTTACGGCAGTTGCTTTGCTGAGGAAGAGGCAACCGCCGTCCCACGACACGAATTCTGCACGCGTCGATGCCGTCTGAGTCAACCGCCGCTCCCTCCGTGCCGCCCGGTGCGACGCGGCCGGCGTACGACTCGCACCGTCCCGCTCTTGCCGCCGCCGCAATAGAACCGCTCCTCGCCATCCGACTCGAGCCCCGAGATGCCGGCTCCGTCAGGCATATCGAGCTGCTCCAGTACCGCGCCGCTCTCTGGATCGATGCGCCGCAGCGCGCTCTCCTCGCCCTCCCACGTTGCGTGCCACAGCTCGCCGTCCACCCACGTCACACCGGTGACGAACCGGTTCGATTCGATCGTGCGAAGAATCGCGCCGGTGTCGGGGTCGATCTGATGGATCTTGCGCGCTCGATACTCGCCCACCCAGAGCGTTCCCTCCGCCCAGGCCAGTCCGGAATCGCCACCGGCGCCCGGCGCCGGTATCGTCGAGACGACACGCCGGGTCTTGGGGTCGATCTTCTGGATTCGTTGTTCGGCGAGCTGATAGAGGAATTCGCCATCGAACGCCGTCCCGGCGTGCGCCGGCACGTCGATCGCGCTGTGCTCCTCGCCGGTCGCGGGGTCGAAGGCGCGCACCGCATCGCCGGCGGCAAACCACACCGACCGGCCATCGTACGTGACACCGGCGATGCTGTTCGCCCGCGGAAACGGTCCATATTCGCGTATGACCTCGGCCGTGGTTTTGCGCATGACGTTAGCCTAACCGATCGGCAGCGCGGCGGGGAGTAACAATGCTGTCGTGAATCCGGAGACGGGAGGCATGATCCAGCGCCGCGACCGCCCGCGGCCGAACGGCTGCACCTTCCCTTCCCTCGCGAGATCCTCCAGCGCCCGCTGCAGCGTGCGCTGACTTGCGCCGAGTGCGAGCGCGAGCGCCGACGTGGACCAGGCCTCTCCGTCGTCGAGCAGCGCGAGCACCGATGCATGCTCTTCTTCGACGGGCCGGGCGAGCACCAGCACGTCGTTCGCACGCCGGGGCACGAGCGCGAACCCTCGTTTCGTGGCGCGGATCTCGGCCACTCGGCGCAGGGCACTGCGGAGGCGTCCGATCTCGACGCGCAACCGCGCGCGGTGCGAGTCATCCACGGATTTCGCGCCGAACGCGCGCGCCAGGAGCACGTCGCGCGCAACGTCGTTAGGCCACGCTTCGCCGAGCGCGCGCGCGAGGGCGAAGAGCACGGGACGTGTCGCGAGCGATACCGTGGCGCCCGAGTGCCTAACGGTGTTGCGGCACGCATCCACGATCAGCGCGTCCGACGCCAGCACCGCTTCGACATCCTCGAGCACAAGCGGGCGTTCTGCGCCGCGCACGATGAGTCGCGCCGCCGGTGTGTCGAGTACGATCGCTGCCCGTTCCACTTCGGCCGCGAGCGACGGGATTCCCGCCGCCACGGCCGCGACCGCGGCGCGCGCGAGCGCCTCGCGCGCCGCGCGTGTGCGGAGCCGGCGAAGCGCGATACCGGCTACGACGAGCTCGAACGCGGCTCTCGAAGCCGACGGGAACACCGACACATCGATGTCGTGGATGGCGCGCTCCGCGTCATCCACGCGACCGGTAAGCAGAAGCCGCCGCGCCATGAGGTGCCGCGCATGCGCGGCGTTGACCATGTCGCCGGCGTGCGTGAGCGTCGCATACGCGGCCTCGAGGGTCTTGACCGGCCAGCCGAGGTCGCGCGTGACGAGCGCGATCTCGGCTTCGGCCACCGCGCACCGCGCGCGGGCGACGGCCTCTCGCGGACCGAAGGCTTTCGCCGCGCGCCTGAGCAGTGCGCGTGCGCGCTCGAGATCGCCCACCTGCGCCATGGCGATGCCGCGCAGCGCCAGCGCCGACGCGTCGTCGCGCAGTGCCACACGGTTGAGCGCGCCTAACGGATCGCCAGCGGCGAGCGCACGGGCGGCAGCGACGATCATCGAGTCCATCGGAAATCCCGTCACACTTGTTACTCACACCCTCGAATGGCGCGCGCCTAATCTAGGGTCGCACACCGGCCGCTCGTAAGACAATCGCCGCTACAAGGACCACTGCGAGAAAGGAGGAACCAGGTGCACTACTCGCTTCTGATTTACCAGACCCCGTCGCAGTTCGCCGACCGAATCGATCCCGCGCGCCGCGACGCCCTGAACCAGGCGTTCGGACGCTATGTGGGCGCGCTCAAGGACGCCGGCGTGCTGCGGACCACACTCGGCATCGAGCCGCCGGACACCACTACCACCGTTCGTTCCGGCGGCGATACGCCCCGCGTCGAGGCCGGCCCGCACGCCGACTCGAAGTCGCAGCTCGGTGGCGTCTGTGTCATCGAGGTGTCCGATCATGACGCGGCGATCGCCTGGGCGAAGCGCGCACCATTCGATCACTGCGAGGCGATCGACTTGCGCCCGACCCGCATCGTGACGTCCGCCTAACCAACCACACTCACGCTCAGAGAATGGAGAACACACCAATGACGACAATCACCGGAACGCGAGACGAATGGCTGACGGCTCGACTCGAGCTGCTCGAGGCCGAAAAAGAATTGACCCGGCGCGGCGATGAGGTCGCGCGCAAGCGACAGGCGTTGCCGTGGGTTCCCGTGGAGAAGGATTACCGCTTCGACACCGAACAGGGAAGCGCGTCGCTGGCCGACCTGTTCCGCGGACGCTCACAGCTTCTCGTCTACCATTTCATGTTCGGACCCGACTACACCGCCGGCTGTCCGTCGTGCTCGAGCATTGCCGACGGGTTCAACGGATTCGTCACGCATCTCGAGAACCACGATGTCTCCATGTTCGCGGTCTCGCGTGCGCCGCTCGCCAAGCTCACGGCGTACAAGCAGCGCATGGGTTGGACGTTCCCGTGGGCCTCGTCGTTCGGCGACACCTTCAACTTCGATTTCAGCGTCGCGTTCACGGAACTGGAGCAGCGGAGCGGCGGCATCGAGTACAACTATCGGCGCGAGTCCGCGATGCCGGAAGCCGTGATGAAGCGGACGCTCGCGGAATGGACGCAGCTGGGCGCGGAAGCACCGGTGGGCCAGTACGCCGCGTCCACCGGCACCGACGTCGCGACGTACCTGCGCGAGCGGCCCGGCATGAGCGCGTTCGCGCTGCGCGATGGCACAGTCTACCACACGTATTCGACGTTCGCGCGCGGACTCGACGGGCTCTGGGGCATGTACCAGTGGCTCGACCGCGCTCCGTTAGGCCGCAACGAGCGCGGCGTGTGGCTGCGCCACCACGACCGCTATCCGGCTCGTTAGGCAGATGCCCATGCGGTCGACGGCGGTGATGGCGCTCATGGCGGTCGCGATGATGGTCGGGATGATGCTGCCATCCATCGCGCCCACCGTGTGGCGCCATCATCGCGCGTTGCGCGCGATGCGCGCCCCGCGTGCTGTCCAACGGACGGCGCTCTTCGTTGGGGGGTATGCGGGCGTGTGGGCTGTGATTGGGCTGGTGCTGTTCGCCGTGAGCGTCACCTTCTCGTCGGCCGATACGGCGCCGTCGGCGAAGCCGCCCTTCACCCCGTTGGCGACCGGCGCGGTGATTCTTTTCGCCGGTCTGTTTCAGCGTTCGCGGTGGAAGGCGCAACGACTCGCCCGATGCCGCGACGCGTGCGTATCAGAGTGGATCACGGGACGGAACGTCATCTGCGCATGGAGAGCCGGTTGCTGCTTCGGCATCGACTGCAGTCTCAGCTGCTGCGCGGCAATGGCCATTCTCGTGGTTTCGGGACTCATGGATGGTCGTATGATGGTCGTCATCACCGCCGCGATTACCGCCGAGCGCATCGCGCCCGGCGGCGCGCGCATCGCGCGACTCACCGGCACACTCGCAATCGTGTCGGGACTGCTGATGTCCGTACAAGCGTTACGCTCCTAACGGACCGCCCCTTCGCTGTCGGCCGGGGCGCGTATGGGGAGCCGCACGTAGAGCGACGTGCCGGCGCCAGGCCGCGATTCCACCGTCAGCGTCCCCCCAACCAGCGCTGCACGCTCCTGCATGCCGGGCAATCCCAGCCGGCGCTCGAGCCGCGATCGCGTCGTCGTCTCCGCCGGGTCGAAGCCGCGGCCATCATCTTCGACGATGAGTCGAACCTCGTGGTCCGGTTGCTCGAGGATCACGCTCACCTGGCTCGCGCCGGCATGCTTGGCCACGTTCGTCAATGCTTCCTGCGCAATACGGTACACCGCCGATCCCACGTCGGCCGGGATGGCGCGGTCTCGCACACCGATCACCGCGACGTCCGCCGCGACGCCATAGCGCGTGGTCCAGTCGGCCACATACGTCTCGAGCGCAGCCGCCAGCCCGACGTCGTCCAGCTCGGGCGGCCGGAGCTCGAGCGCGATCGCGCGTATGCCTAACGTCATGCGCTCGGCGAGCATCTGGAGCTGGGCGAGGCGCTCGAGGAGCGCGGCGTTAGGCGTCACACACTCCGCGGCCAGCCGCGTCGCATCCTCGAGTCCCAGACGGAACGCCGTCACCTCCTGGCCCAGCTCGTCGTGCAGCTCGCGCGACAACCGCCGCCGCTCGGCTTCCTCCACTTCCGCGAGCTGCCGGCGCACTGTGTCCCGCTCGGCCGTGCGGTCCGCCGTGATGTCGGTCGCCGCCCCAATCCACTCGACGATTTCGCCCTGTTCGCCGAGCAACGGAACGGCGCGCGACAACGTCCATCCCAGCGCGCCATCGGCTCGGATGACCCGGTGCTCGAGGACTAATGGCCGGCGATGTTCGATCGCTTCGTTGATGGCTGCCGTGACGCGCGACTGATCATCCGGATGGATGTAGCGCGCGATCCACGCATCGCTGGGAATCGGCGTGTCCGAGAGAAATCCCCGACCGTCGAGCTGCCGCATCTCGTGCCAATCGGGACTCATGCGATACATCACGTCCGTCGTGGCCGTTGCCAGCGCGCGATACCGAAGCTCGCTCGCGCGAAGCGCGGCTTCGGCGCGCACGCGCGTCGTCGTCTCGAGCGCCGTGCAAAACACGCCCGCCACAGCGCCCGACTCGTCCCGCACTGGACTGTACGAGAATGTGAACCACGCCGTCTCGAGCGGGCCACCGCGCTCCATCACCATCGGCACATCATCTCCGCCCACTGCGTTGCCGCTCGTCAGGACGCCCTCGATCGTTCCGCCCACCACCGGCCACACATCCGCCCACGCCGCACGCGCGGGCACCCCGAGCGATGCCGGATGCTGTGATCGGACGATGCTGATCGCCGCGTCGTTGTAGATCTGGATCAGGTCGCGCCCCCACCACACATACGTCGCGACGGCCGAGCCCAGGCAGATGTCGACGGCACTGCGCAAGCTTTGCGGCCATTCGGCAACGGGACCGAGCGGAGTCGCGGCCCAATCGAACGCGCGACAACGAGCCCGCATTTCACCGGGCCCGCTGAAGAGTGCGTCACGATCATCATCCCGGGCAGGTGACCTTTGTGTGCGCACTGCCATGACGAACGCGCTCCAGTTGCTGCTCGACACACGGCGTCGGATCGGTGCACTGAAGGTGTCGAAGACCCGCCTCGAGCACAACTCAACCAAGCTCAGCGGGCACGATGTGCGACCTCGTGAAAACCGGCGCTCACCCCCTCTCGTCTAACGCCAAACGTGCGCACCCGACCTTGCTCGCGGCCGTTCTGTCGGCAATTTCCGAGGGCCAACGAGAAGCCCGCTACCGAGACGCCATCCATTCCGCACGACATGCCATCGACATCAAACGAGAAGCATTCGCTCTGGGACGACGATCCGACGGCTTGGCTCGCTGCGATCGTGGAATCGTCCGACGACGCCATCATCGGCAAGACACTCGATAGCACGATTCGCAGCTGGAACACTGGGGCCGAGCGCATCTTCGGCTACGCCGCGAACGAGATCATCGGCAGATCGGTGCTCACGCTGATTCCACCGGAGCTTCACGGCGATGAGCTCATGATCGTCGACCTCCTGGCGCGTGGAGAGCGCATCGAGCACTTCGAGACAGTGCGTGTCTGTAAAGACGGTCAGCAGATCGAGGTCTCAATCAGCGTGTCGCCGATCCGCGACGCCCAGGGCAACGTCGTGGGCGCCGCGAAAATCGCTCGCGATATCACCGAGGCAAAGCGTCTGCGTAAGGCCGAGAAGGAGCTCAGCGCGCAGCTTCAAGAGCAAGCGGTCGAGTTGGAACAGCAGATCGAAGAAGCGCAGTCGCTCCAAGAGGAGCTTGAGCAAACGAACGAGGAGTTGCACCGAGCGCTCGAGCGATCGCGTGTCGATCAGGAGGCGGCCGAGGTGGCGAATCGCGCGAAAGGCCACTTCCTCGCGACGATGAGTCACGAGCTACGAACGCCGCTGAACGCCATCGCGGGATACGTCGATCTACTGGATCTGGAGTTGCGGGGTCCTTTGACGGAGCAACAGCGCACCGACCTCGATCGCATCCGGCACAATCAACGCACCTTGCTCCGGCTCATCGACAATGTGTTGGACTTCGCGAAGTTGGAGTCCGGCCGCCAGGAGTTCCGAGTCGAGAACATCGCGATCGATGATCTTCTCCGGACGCTCGAGACATTCATCACGCCGGCGCTCGTGAAGAAGCACATCGCCTATCGATTCGAGTCCTGCGGATCCGATGTCGTCGCGCGCGCGGACCGGGACAAGGTCGAACAAATCATGCTGAATCTGCTGTCCAACGCCGTAAAATTCACGAACGACGGAGAAATCGTTGTCCGCTGCCGATCGGCTGATTGGGTCGAGATCGACGTCATGGATTCCGGGCGAGGCATCGATCCGAAATTACTCGACACCATCTTCGAACCATTCGTGCAGGGCGAACAGAAACTCACGCGAACGGTCGAAGGAACCGGGCTCGGATTGTCCATCAGTCGCGCGCTTGCGCGCGGGATGGGCGGCGACGTGATCGCGACGAGCGCACCGGCTCACGGTTCTACGTTTACATTGGTGCTCCCGAAGGCGAACACCTCATAGCTCGCGCCGCAATCGAATCCCGGGTGATGAAGAAGATCGGCTTCCTATCCTTTGGTCATTGGAGCGCATCGCGCCCATCGGCCACGCGGTCCGCGCGTGATGCTCTCCAGCAGTCGATCGAGCTGGCTGTCGCGGCGGAGCAGTTGGGTGCGGACGGCGCATACTTTCGGGTCCATCACTTCGCGCAGCAGCTCGCGTCCCCCTTCCCGCTTCTCGCGGCCGTCGGTGCGAGGACGAGCCGCATCGAGATCGGAACTGCCGTCATCGACATGCGGTACGAGAATCCGTTCTACATGGTCGAGGACGCGGGCGCGGCTGACCTGATCAGCAACGGCCGGCTCCAACTTGGAATCAGCCGAGGCTCTCCGGAGCAGGTCATCGAAGGCTGGCGTCACTTCGGCTACTCGCCGGCGGAAGGCGGAACCGACGCGGACCTGGGCCGTCGTCACGCCGAAACGTTTCTCGCGCTTCTCACCGGCGATGGGTTCGCCCGGCCTAACCCGAGGCCGATGTTTCCGAACCCGCCCGGGCTGCTTCGGATCGAGCCGCATTCCGAGGGACTGCGCGATCGCATCTGGTGGGGCTCGGCGTCTAACGCAACCGCCATCTGGGCTGCCCAACACGCGATGAACCTCCAAAGCTCCACGCTCAAGGAGGACGAGTCCGGCGAGCCGTTTCACGTCCAGCAGGCTCGCCAGATCCGCATTTTCCGGCAAGCGTGGAGCGAGGCCGGGCATACCCGGGAGCCCCGCGTCTCGGTGTCTCGATCCATCTTCGCGTTGATGAACGATCGGGACCACGCCTACTTCGGTCGCGATGAAAGGAGCGATCAGATCGGAATCATCGACAACATGCGAGCGGTGTTTGGCCGCTCCTATGCCGCGGAGCCGGACGTATTGGTCGAAGAACTGCGACAGGACCAGGCCATCGCGGAAGCCGATACGCTCCTGCTGACAGTGCCTAACACGCTCGGCGTCGAATACAATGCGCACGTGATCGAATCCATCCTCACGCACGTCGCGCCTGCGTTAGGCTGGCGATGAGCCCGGAACCGAGCCTTACAAAACAGGCCGTTCGGGGAATTTCGTAAGAACGAGGCGACAAGTCGGTACATCTCGGCGGCTCTGTCCGGTCGGAGCGCGACCTGAGGGCTAACGGGACGCGCGCATGGAGGGCTTCCTCGCTCTGTTGCAAAGGATAACTACAAGGAAACTGCAGGGATAACGACAGGCATTATTCTGCTGCGCGAGGGAAGAACGATCACAATGGCGAGAGCAGTTGTTTGCTTTTGAAAAACAACAGAACACATCTATCCAGTCGCAGCAGTGCCGCCCCCCGCAGCCGAGCAATGCCTGTAGTTATCCTTCACAACAGAGCGAGGAAGCCTTCCACGCGCGCGAGCGGTCAGCCACTACCGCGAACTCGAGAGAAGCCAGAGCCGTCACTCCATCTTTCACGAAAAGCCGGGGACACAAAAAAAGCGGCTGGTCACCGTTGGTGGTCAGCCGCTTCTGAGTGTTTCCTACATACAAGCCTATGTAGAGCGGGCGACCGGACTCGAACCGGCGACGTCCAGCTTGGGAAGCTGGCATTCTACCAACTGAATTACGCCCGCGTAGTGCGCTAGCTCGCCAGCAACGTAGCTCCCACCTGATTCGCGCTCAAGTCCGAAAGGAGCCGGCTCCGACGTTCATCAGTTTGTGCGGAGCACCCACTGCAATATGGCGAACCTTACAGGAAGATTACAACGCCGCGCGCTCGAAACGCGTAGCTGCCTCGTACGCGCGGGGCGCATTTTTTTTGCTCGAGCCACCTCTCGGACACAGGAACCATCTGCATGCATAAGGTCGTTGCCGCCCTTTTCACGCTCCTGACACCAGTCATCGTGCACGCCCAGACATCCGTCCACGGAACCGTGGTCGACCATCAGACCGGATCGCCGATCCCCGGCGCCATCGTGACCGGTGCCGATACGACCGTCCGCACCACGACCGATGCCTCCGGTGCGTTCAAGCTCACCTCCACCGGCGTCATCGACCACATCACCGTTTCGGCGATTGGCTACGTGACCAAGGACGTCCCGATCACGAATCCATCGGTCGCTGCCCACATCCGGTTGTCGGTCACCGCTGTGAAGCTCGCGGGAGTGCAAGTGGTGGCGAACAGTCCCGCACCGTCGACGGCCGAGCTCACGCAGCACGATCTCGACCGGTCGAGCGGGCTGAGTCTCGAGAGCGCAATCAATACGGTGCCCGGTGTGTTCATGCAATCGCGCACGCCGTGGGGTGGGGCGCGCATCACGCTCCGCGGCTATTACCCGAGCACCAGCGGCAACAGCCCCAACTCGAACGGACTCGGCTACCAGGTTTTCCTGAACGGGATTCCGATCACCGACGCGACAGGCACGACGGTGCTCGACGACATCGACTATTCTACGTTAGGCAACGTGGAAGTGATCAAGGGGCCGGCCTCGAGCCTCTACAACAGTTCCATCGGCGGCACCGTGCTGCTCAACACGGCCCGGCCCGCGTCTAACGCAACGAGCATCGGGCAGCAGGTGGTGAGCGGGACCGACGGCCTGGTGCGCACCAACACGTCGTTCGAGACGGCCAACGACAACGGCGACCTGTCGCTCAATTATGGCCACCAAACATACGACTCGTTCCGGCCGCACAGCGGATCGACCAAGGATTATTTCCGCGCCGCCGGCGACATGGTGGTCGGCACCACGCAGACGCTCTCGGCGTACTTCTCGTACAATCGATCGTTCGAGGAGCTCGCCGGCGAGATCGACAGCACGCCGTTCTATGGTCGCGTGCCCGAGAGCAACGCCGCATACCTGGCGAACGACTCGCACATCCGCGTCACCAGCTTCATCACTGGCCTAACGGACCAATATCGGTTGGGCGACCACCTCACCAACCAGACCACCGTGTTCGGCGTCGGCCGCAATTCCGGGCAGCCGTTCGCGCACGGCTTCACGGACGTCAACCAGTTCAACTTTGGCGCGCGCACCCAGTTCGGCTTCACCGGGCAGCTCGGTGCGAGCACCGGGGTGTCCGGAACGCTCGGCGCGTCCGTGCAGCAATCGAATCTGACGACGAACGGCGTGTTCATCGTGCCCGCGCCGCCCTTCCCCGAGCGGCCCACCGACCAGGAGAACAGCGCCACCGCGTCGTCGCTGTTCACCGAGTGGAGTTTCGCGCTGCCCCAGGCGGTGACCATTACCGCGGGCGCGAGCCTCAACAAGAATCAGTTCAACATCCGCAACATGCTCAACGCGGGCGCGCTGTTCGACACGACGCAGGTACAGTCGCGCTCGTTCGACTGGGATTTCGACCCGCGCATCTCGGTGAGCAAGGAGATCCACGGCAACGCGCTCGTGTACGCGAGCGTGAGTCGCGGGTTCACGCCGCCGCTCTTGAGCAACAGCGTGGCGAGCGACGGCACGGTGGATCTTTCTCTCAAGCCCGAGCACGCGGTGCAATACGAAGTGGGTGCACAGGGCACCTTCTTCGACCGGCGCCTAACGGGACAGCTCTCGCTGTTCGACTTGGAGAACACCGACAAGCTCGTGACCGAAACCGCGAACGCGGTGACGTTCACGACCAACGCCGGCAAACAGCGCAATCGCGGCGTCGAGCTGTCGCTCAGCTACCTCGCCGTGAGCGACACGTCGCGCCCGATTTCGAGCGTGCGGCCCTGGGCGTCGTACGCCTTCACCGACGCCAGGTTCACCGACTTCAAGAGCGACAACAACGACAACGCGCAGACGGTCGACTTCTCGGGCAACGATGTGCCGCGCGTGCCGCGTCACATGGTGAACGCGGGCGTCGACCTCGCCACGAACACCGGCGTCTATTTCGACGGCACGTACCAGTATGTCTCGAAGGTGCCCGTCACCTTCGACAACTCGACCTGGGTCCGCTCGTACGACCTGCCCGGCCTCAAGGTGGGCTACAAGAAAAACGTGACGCGGAACTGGCAGCTGGATGTCTCCGCCGGTGCTGACAACCTGGCCGGGAGCACGTACTATAGTTTCCTCTTCGTCGGCCCGAACATCGCTTCGCTCGCGCAATCGCAAGACGGCGGACGCGGAGACGGCTACATCATTCCGGCGCCGTACACGGCGCAGTTCTACGGCAACATTAGCCTGCGATACGTGTTCTGATCGAACGGCTGCGCGCACGCAAGGAATGGCAATTCTTCGGAGTCCTGCCGAAGGCGGATAGACCGCTCGCCGCAGCGTGGTGGGCGGCGGTGGTGTCGCGCGGTGCGCTGCCCGCGGTCTTCGCGATCGCGATGGGCGTGTTGGTCGGTGCCGTCCAAGGCGGGCGGCCCCTCGTCGTTCCCCTGGCGTTCGCGGGCGCGGTGTTCGTGGGGCTGCAGGTGCTCGCGCCGATCCATCAGGCGATCAGCGCGAACCTGGGCGACCGCACCGCGGCCTGGCTGTACGACCGCCTAACGGACGCCTGTCTGCGGCCGCCGGGCATGGGCCACCTCGAGAATCCCGCGCTGGCGAGCGATCTCGTTGTCGCCCGCGATTTCGATCTGGGCATCACCGGCCCGCCACTCTCCATCGACATGGACTTCATCGCCGGCGGTCTCGTCGAGATGATCGGCGGATTGGCCTGCGCAGTGGTCTTGTTCGGCTACTCGTGGTGGGCGCCCATCGTGCTCGCGGGTGCGTGGCTGTTCACGCACTGGTTCCTGCGCGAGAGCGGCGTCTGGTTCGACCGGAACACAGAACCCGTGCGCGCGGCGCGGCGCGACGCCGAATACGCGTACCGGCTCGCGGTGGACCCGGCGCCGGCCAAAGAGCTGCGGCTTTTCGGGCTCGCGGATTGGACGCTCGAGCGCTTCATCGCGCGCCGCTCGCTCCTGCACCGTCTGCAGTACGAGGCCACGCGGTTGCGCGAGAAGCCGCTCGCAATGAGCACGGTGCTCGTCGTCGCCGCGAACCTCCTCGTGTTCGCGATGCTCGCGCGCGACGCATCGGCCGGCCGGATTTCGTTAGGCGCGCTGGTGGTGTTCGCGCAATCGGCGATCGGCGTGTCGATGATCGCGTTCGGGGGACTCAACTGGTCGCTGGACGGCGCGTCGTCGCCGGTCGCCGCCGTCCTCCGGCTCGAGCCGGCGATGGCAGCCGCCGGCGCACTGGCGCCCGGCCGCCGCGACGCGTTAGGCCATCCCGCGCGCGAGATCCGGTTCCGCGACGTATCGTTCGCGTATCCGGGCGGCGCGCCGGTGCTCGAGCACTTCGATCTCGTCATTCCCGCCGGGTCGTCCTTGGCCATCGTCGGCCAGAACGGCGCGGGCAAGACGACGCTGGCCAAGCTGCTCTGCCGGTTGTACGATCCGCAGGCGGGCGCGATCGAGGTGGATGGCGTGGACCTGCGCGAGCTCTCGATCGACGCCTGGCGCGCGCGCGTGGCCGCGGTGTTCCAGGATTTCATCCGATTCGAGCTGCCGCTGCGGGACAACGTCGCGCCTAACGGAGCGCCGGACGATGTCGTGTACGCCGCCCTGGAGGCCGCGGGCGCCGCGCGCCTCGCGCGCCTCGACACCGTGCTCGCGCGCGGCTACGACGACGGCACCGACCTCTCCGGCGGCCAGTGGCAGCGCGTCGCCCTCGCGCGCGCCCTCTGCGCCGTGGCGCACGGCGCGGGCCTGGTGCTGCTGGACGAGCCCACCGCGCAGCTCGACGTGCGCGGCGAAGCCATGATCTTCGACCGCATCCTGGATGCCACGCGCCACTGCACGACACTGCTCATCTCGCACCGCTTCTCCACGGTCCGCCACGCCGACCGCATCTGCGTGCTCGAGCACGGACGCGTGGTGGAGCTCGGCACGCACGATGACCTGATGGCGTTAGGCGGCCGGTACCGCACGATGTTCGACCTGCAGGCCAAGCGCTTCGCCGTGATCGAAGGCGAGGAAGAGATGACGTATGACGTCCTCTGAGCGCACACCGGCCGACGCGCTGCCACCCGCCCTCGAGTCCATGTGGCGGTTGTGCAAGCTCGGGTACCGGCACGAGCCGGGCCTCATGGCCACGTCGTTCCTGCTCGTCTTGTGCGCGGCGCTCCCCGACGCCCTGATCGCGCTCTGGCTCAAGTTCCTGGGCGACGGCGTCGTCCGCCGCGAGCCGCGCGTCGTCCTCTTCTCTGCGTTAGGCTTAGGCGCCTCCGCGGCCGCGACGTGGTTCCTGCGGACGGTGAGCACGCGCGTCCAGCGAAAATTCCGCGACAAGGTGACGATCGCGCTCGAATCGCACGTCGCTCGGCTCCAGGCCACGATCGCCACCATCGCGCACCACGAGCGGCCGGATTATCTCGACCGGTTGTCCGTGCTCCGCAACCAGATGTTCGTGCTCGACCACATGTATATGTCGGTCTTCGCCACGGCATCCTGGATCTTGCGGCTCGCGGTCACCATCGCGCTGCTCGTCTCGATCCATCCGGCGCTCGCGCTCCTCGCCGCCTTCGCGCTGCCCACGGTGCTCACGGCGTCGTGGCGGCCGGGCGTGGAGCGGCGCACGCAAGAACGCGTGGCCCAACCGGCGCGCCTCGCGCGACATCTCTTCACGCTCGCAACCACGGCGCAACCGGGGAAAGAAGTGCGCGTCACGAACATCGGCCTGCGCCTCGCCACCGACCGGCGCGCCGCATGGGAACGCTGGTACGGGCCGGTTGCGTCGGCGCGAAACGTGTCGGCCGCATGGCACACGCTCGCGTGGGCGGTATTCGGCGCCGCGTACGTCGGCGCCGTGGTGTTCGTGTCGTATGTGCTCCGCGCATCGGCGGGCGACGTGCTGCTCGTGCTCGCGGCCGGCGCGCGACTCTCGGCGTACGTGGGCGCGACCGTCGGCGAAATCGGATTTCTGCGCGGCGTGTGGATGGACGGCTCGCGCCGCCTGGCCTGGCTCGAGGACTACGCCGCGTCGCTCACCGCCGCCGCCGACCTCCCGGTGCCTGACGCATTGCACGAGGGCATCCGGCTCGAGCACGTGTCGTTCGCCTACCCGGGCACGTCGCGCCTCGTGCTCGAGGATGTATGCGTCACGATTCCGGCGGGTGCTGTCGTCGCCATCGTCGGCGAAAACGGCGCGGGCAAATCGACACTCATCAAGCTGCTCGCCAAGATGTACGCGCCATCGTCCGGCGCGATTTATCTCGACGATGTTCCGCTCGCGCGCGTCGACGCCCAAGCGTGGCGCGCGCGACTGGCCGGCGCGTTCCAGGACTTCTACAAGTTCGAGTTGCGCGCCCAACACACGATCGGCGTGGGCGATGTCCCGCGTGCGAACGACGCGATCGCCGTCGGCGCGGCCGTGGAGCGCGCGGATGCAAGCGATGTCGTCGATCGATTGGCATCCGGGCTCGACACGCAACTCGGGTCCACGTGGCCGGGCGGCGCGGATGTCTCGTACGGCCAGTGGCAGAAGCTCGCGCTCGCCCGCGGCTTCATGCGCGATGATCCGCTGCTGCTCATCCTCGACGAGCCCACCGCCGCGCTCGACGCCGAGACCGAGCACGCGCTCTTCGAGCGGTTCGCGGATGCTGCGCGCACCCGACGCAGCAGTCGCATCACGATTCTGGTCTCGCACCGATTCTCCACCGTGCGCATGGCCGACCTGATCGTCGTGCTCGACGGGGCGCATGTCGCCGAGGTCGGTTCACACGACGCGTTGCTCGCTCGCGGCGGGCAGTACGCCGAGCTCTACCGGATCCAGGCAGAGGCGTATCGTTAGTCATGGCGGATGAGTCCGGTGACGTCCGCGCCGCCGATCCGTCTCCTCGGGAGTGCAGCACGGTGCATACTCCCGGAGGATGGAATGCAGTATCGCTACGTCGGAATCCTGGCGGCGGCGCTGGCCGCCGGCTGCAGCAATCTGACCGACTCGAGCGGCGCGGTGGCGGGCTCCTACGACGTGTTCTTCGAAACTACGATGACCGCATCGAGCATCAACGGGTCGGCCACGCTGCCGCAGACGCTCGGCACTGTCTCGTTAGGCACGCCCGCGAGCGACGGCTCGTTCAGCGGCTCGTTCACCATCAACGGCGGCGGCGGGACGGGCACGGTGGCGGGCACGATGGCCACGGGCGGATCGGTCACCATCACGCATTTCGGCGATCCGGGTCTCACGCCGCTCCAGGCGGTGGCGTTCCTCGAGGCGGCGATGCCGTCCTGCGACTTCACGCAGGCCGTATCGGAAGCGATGGGCGGCGCCGTGCAGAACGGCAACCTCGCGCTCACGGGCGGTCTCACGATGCCGTGCTCGTGGACCGACGGTGATTCCACGGTCGTGGTCCCGACGGTCGTGACCGTCCAGGTGTCGGGCAGCCAGAAATGAGATGTCCCGTTCCGCCTAACGGACCTCGCTCGGGCCTTGCTGGCATCTACGCTCAGGTTGAAACGGGCAAAGCATGGACAAACCGGACAAAGCACGGCCAAGAAGAAAGAGAAAGACGAAAGACGTCATTTCGTCCAAATCGTTTTCTGCTCTTCTTGCCCGTGCTTTGTCCGGCTTGTCCGTGCTTTGCCCGTTTCAATGTGAGCGTAGATGCCAGCAGCGCTTCCCGGGGTCGTGCGAATCAACGAGCGCCGCGCGGCCGAGAGCTGATCGGCCTAACGAAGAGAGCCAGCGCTCGGGATTGAACCGAGGACCGCTCGATTACGAATCGAGTGCTCTACCACTGAGCTACGCTGGCGGCATGCCCTGGCGCGGACTCGAACCGCGACGCCTTTCGGCACCACCCCCTCAAGATGGCGTGTCTACCAATTTCACCACCAGGGCGGCATGCACTTGCTAACGCCTAACGGGGCTGACGGGGCTCGAACCCGCGACCTCCGGTGTGACAGACCGGCACTCTAACCAGCTGAGCTACAGCCCCCGACGAACACCTGCAATCTCCCCTCATAGCCCCAAGGGGAGTCGAACCCCTCTCTGCACCTTGAAAGAGTGCCGTCCTAACCGATAGACGATGGGGCCCCTACATAGCGGTAACGGGATTCGAACCCGTGTTTGAGCCTTGAGAGGGCTCCGTCCTGGTCCCCTAGACGATACCGCCTTAGGCCGTCCGCCAATCTCCCACAGGCCCGGAGGGACTTGAACCCCCAACCGCCGGTTTTGGAGACCGGTGCTCTACCAATTGAGCTACGGACCTACACGCTCAGTTTTTCTGACTCGCGGCACTCAACACGCGCTGTCTCGTTGCGCACCGATTTTCTATCCCGCCCCCTTCCCTCTTCCCCCTTCCCTCGATCTCCCAGGGTGACCGATGGGAATTGAACCCACAACCCCCGGAGCCACAGTCCGGTGCTCTAACCAATTGAGCTACGGTCACCATGACGCCGAACACGCCCTGCTTGCGCGGGCTTGGCCAGCGAGATGCAAATGTTAACGGTGCACGAGGGGTGAATCAACGCCTCGTCACGCTCACTTCGCGCGATCGATGTACTCGCCCGTGTTCGGATTCACACGAATGCGAATCCCCGACGGAATGAACTCCGGGATGTTCACCGACACGCCGTTCTCGAGCTTCGCTTGCTTGAACGACGACGTCTTCGTCGCCGACTTCATGACCGGCGCCGTCTCGACGATCTCGAGCTCCACCGAGTTGGGCAGTTCGATGCCGATCGGCTTTCCCTGATAGTACTCGGCGACAATCTTCATGCCCGGCTGCATCCACTGCGCCGCATCACCGAGCATCTCGTCGTCCATCTCGAGCTGGTCGTAGTTCTCGGTGTTCATGAAGTGATACGTGGTGCCGCCCTGGTACAGGAACTCCAAATCGTGCGTTTCGAGCGACGCCTTTTCGATCGTGTCGGCGGCGCGAAAGCGATGTTCGAAATTCGATCCCGTGCGCAGATTCTTCATCTTCGTCTGCACCATCGCGCGGAGATTGCCCGGTGTGTGGTGCCGGAAGTCCATGATGCGACACGGCTCGCCCTCGAAGACGATCACCATCCCGCGACGGATCTGCGTTGCCGGCATTGCCATAAGACTTGACCTGAGAATCGTGGTGATAAATCAAAAGTCGGCACGGCAAGCTTCGTCCGGGCCGACCCGCGATGACGCGCACGCGAAATCGCGTAAAATCAGCTAGCCTTTAAGTTTAGCACACACGCAGAGCATGGTCAAGAACAAGGTTCTGACGCCGTCTCGAAGAACGCAGCTCCTCTGAAGAGGGTCCCTCTACAGGGGAGCTATGTAACTTCTCTAACCCCGTTCCACGGAGCGCGCTAACCGAAGAGGGAGTCGCCCATTCAGCCCGAGCGTCGCCCCAGCGTTCGTTCTCTTTCGTCCAAGAGCGGCGCAAGTGTTCGCCATACCGTCTCTGCCAGAATTCGCTCACCGCGTGTGTTCGGATGGATCCCATCCGCCTGGTTGAGCGAGTCGACCCCCCCAACGCCCGCGAGCAGGAACGGCACCAGCACAGCATCGTTCTTCTTCGCAATCTCAGGATACACCCGCCGGAACGCCGTCGTGTACGCGGCGCCGAGGTTGGGCGGCGCTTGCATGCCGACGACCACGATGCGGGCCGAGGGATGCGTGGCACGCACCGTGTCGATGATGCGCTGCAGGTTCGATCGCAGCGAATCGACGTCGAGTGCGCGGAGACCGTCGTTCGCGCCGACCTCGAGCACTACAATGTCCGCCGGCTGGCGCATCACCCATCCGATGCGGCGCAGGGCACCGGCGGACGTCTCCCCGCTGACGCCTGCGTTGACCACGTCATAGCTTAGTCCGAGGGAGTCGATGCGCCGTTGGATGAGCGAAGTGAAGCTCGAATCGGGGTCGAGACCGAATCCGGCGGTGAGACTCGTGCCCAAGAAAACGATGCTGCGCTTGTCGCTGCGGGGCGTGGATACGGCGGCGCCGCCGGTGGCGCGCGCTGCCGTATCCACCGCCGCGCTGCGTGTGCCGTCGCCGCCGTTGCGGCCGCCGCATCCCGCAGCGGCCGCAACGGCGGCGAGCGCGACCAGCCTCCACCTCCAACCCGCTCTCATGCTCGTCGTTAGGCAGCTCACCAAATCGTACCCCAGCGGCGGACGCACCCTCACGGTGCTCCGCGACGTGTCGTTCACCATTCCCGACGGCGCCTTCGTCGCAATCGTCGGACCGTCGGGCAGCGGCAAGACCACCTTGCTCGGCCTGCTCGCCGGACTCGACACGCCCACCGCCGGTAGCGTCCTCCTCGATGGCGCCGAGCTCGGCATCTTGTCCGAAGACGCGCGCGCCAAGCTCCGTGGTGAGAAAGTTGGATTCGTGTTCCAGAGCTTTCAACTGATTCCGACGCTCACCGCAGCCGAAAACATCGCCGTGCCGCTCGAGCTGCGCGGCGTGCGCAACGCCGGAGTCCGCGCGCGCACGCTGCTCGATCGCATCGGCCTCGCCGACCGCGCGGACCACCTGCCCGCCCAACTCTCGGGCGGCGAGCAGCAGCGCGTCGCGCTCGCGCGCGCGTTCGCCAATGCGCCGCGCGTCCTCTTCGCCGATGAACCCACGGGCAACCTCGACTCCGCGACCGGCGATCGCATCATCGACTTGCTCGAGGAGCTCAACCGCGAATCGGGCACGACGATCGTGTTGGTCACGCACGACACGGCGCTCGCGGCGCGCGCCAAGCGGATCATCCGGCTGAGCGATGGCGCAGTGGTCGATGATCGGGAGCTCGCGGCGTGAGCGCGCGCTGGCGCGATCTCGCCCGTCTCGCATGGCGCGACAGCCGCACCGCGCGCAGCCGGCTCCTGCTCTACATGTCGGCCATCTCGCTCGGCGTCGCCGCGCTCGTGGCCATCGATTCGTACTCGGCCAACGTGGTGCGGTCGATCCGCGAGCAGTCGCGCGAATTGTTAGGCGGCGATCTGTCGCTCTCGTCGCGCACGGCGTTTCCGCCGTCGATCGACTCGCTGCTCGACACGCTGCGCCGCGGCGGCATTCCAGTGGGCCGGAGCACGACGTTCACGTCGATGGCGCTCGTCCCGCACGCGCCGGCGCCGCGGCTGGTCCAGGTGAACGCCGTCGGCCCAAACGTGCCGTTCTACGGCACGATCGAAACCGACCCCCCAGGCCGCTACGGCGAGCTCCAGCAGGGACACACGGTGCTCGTCGACGGCTCGCTCCTCGTCGAGCTCAATGCGAAGTTAGGCGACAGCCTCTCGTTAGGCTCGGCTCGCTTCGCCATTCGCGGAACGCTCCAGAATGTCCCCGGCGACATCGGCATCGCGTCGTCGCTCGGGCCGCGCGTCTACATCGCCGAGAAATGGGTGCCTGAGACGAAGCTGCTCGTGTTCGGCAGTCGGGCGGAATACGACGCGCTGCTCAAGCTGCCGGCCGGCACGGATCCGAAGTCGGTCGTCAACCAGCACTGGCCGACCATCGACTCGGCGCACGTGCGCACGCGCACCGTGCAGGACACCGAGCGCTCGCTCACGTACGACATCCAACAGTTGGACCGGTTCCTGGGCGTGGTCGCGCTCGTCGCGCTGTTGTTAGGCGGCGTGGGCGTCGCCAGCGCGATCCGCGCGTACATCGAGGAGAAGCGCGACCCGATCGCCGTGCTGCGCGTGTTGGGCGCGACGGCGCGGCAGGTGCTGGCCGTGTACCTCCTCGAGACCGGCGTGCTCGGCTTGGCCGGTGCGGCCGTTGGCGCCGTCCTCGGTGGGGCGGCGCAGATGGCGCTGCCCCACGTGGCCGCCGGTGTGGTGCCGGTGACCGTGGTGCCGCGCCTCGAGCCGCGCGCGATCGGCACGGGCATCGCCATCGGCGTCTGGGTCGCCGTCATCTTCGCCTTACTCCCGATACTCGGCGTTAGGCGGATCTCGCCGCTCGAGGCCATCCGCCGCGACGCGGCGGGCGCGCCGGTGCGCCGCATCCTGTCCGACTGGCCGCGGTTGCTCGCGTTCGTGGCGCTCGCGGCGAGCGTCGTGCTCATCGCCATCGGTCGCGCCGGCAGCGTGCGCCGAGGGATCGCGATGAGCGGGGGCGTGGCGGCGGCGCTGGTGCTGCTCGCGATCGCCGCCGCCTTGGTCTCGCGCGTGACGCGCCGCGTGCTCAAGGAGCACTGGCCGTTCGTCGTGCGCCAGGGGTTGGCGAATCTGTACCGGCCGGCCAATCAGACCCGCGCCGTGATGCTCGCGCTCGGATTCGGCGCCTTTCTCATGAGCACGTTGTACCTCGTGCAGCGCAATCTGCTCGCTCGCCTAACGGCGAGCACGGTCGAGACGCGCGCCAATCTCGCGTTCTTCGACGTGCAATCGGACCAGGTGCAGCGCGTGGACTCGCTCATCCGTGCCGCGCACGCGCCCGTGCTGCAGCGCGTCCCGATCGTGCCGATGCGCATCGCCGCCATCGGCAGTCGCCGCGTCGAGGATGCCGTCCGCGATCCGCGCCGAGCGTCGTGGGCGCTCAGGCGCGAGTACCGGTCGAGCTATCGCGACACGCTCATCGCGTCCGAGAAGCTGGTCGCCGGGCAATGGTTCGATGCCGCGGACACCGCGTCGCGTACCGGTCCCTGGCCCATCTCGCTCGAAGCCGACCTCGCCTCGGACCTCGGCGTTGCGTTAGGCGACACCATTACGTGGGACGTGCAGGGCGTGCGCATCCCGACCATCGTCAAGAACCTGCGGCAGGTGACGTGGGCGCGGTTCGAGCCCAACTTCTTCGTGATCTTCGCGCCCGGCGCGCTCACCAGCGCGCCGCAGACTACGGTCTTCCTCACGCGTGTGATGGATCCCACCGCGCGCGCCGCGCTGCAGCGCGCGGTGGTCGTGCACGAACCGAACGTGTCGACCATCGACCTCGCACTCATTCAGCACGCCATCGATGGGATTCTCGACAAGGTGTCGATCGCCATCCGGTTCATGGCGCTGTTCAGCGTAGCGACGGGCATCCTGGTGCTGCTCAGCGCCGTGGCGGCCGCGCGGAGACAACGGCTGCGCGAAGGCGTCCTGCTCAAGACCTTGGGCGCCACTCGCGCGCAGATCGGCCGCATCATGCTGAGCGAGTACACGGTGCTCGGCCTCTTATCGGCGGCGACCGGGCTGGTTCTTTCGTTAGGCGGCGCCTGGGCGCTGATGCACTTCCTGTTCGACTCGCCGTTCTCGCCGGCCGGGCCGCCCTTGCTGGTGCTCGCGCTGATAATAGTAGCGCTGACGGCCGCCGTCGGCTTGTCGAGCAGCCGCGATGTGTTTGCCGAAACGCCGATGGCGGCGCTGCGGGAGCAATAGCCCGGTTGCCAAACTCGGCCGCGGGATCGAAGTTCCGCGGACGCGTTCATGCACCCACGAGGTCAGATGGTTCTCGCGCTCGCCGTGCAGCACTCGTTTCTCAGCCGCCTCTCGCAGGTGTGGGCGTACGTGACGCTCGGCGCGACGAGCATCTTCACCGAAGAAGCGGCGCCGGTGATTGCCGGGTTCGCGGCGCACCAGGGTCACCTGCACGCCGTGCGCGCCGCCATGGCCTGCGCCCTGGGCAGTTGGGCAGCAGACGTCGGACTCTACATGTTGGGGCGTTGGCGCGCCCTCAAGGTGGCGTCGCGATGGCCGCGACTGCAGAAGCCGATGTCGCGTCTCTTGGGCGCTGTGCAGCGGCATCCGTGGCGCGCGTCGCTCGTCGTGCGATTCGCCTATGGTGCACGACTCTTGTTGCCGATTACGTGCGGCGCGGCGCGCACGAATTTCACCGCGTTCATCATCGGCAGCGGCGTGAGTGCGTGGGTGTGGAGCGGCGTGTTCACGGCCGTCGGATGGATTTTCGGTTCGACCGCGGTGGTGATGATCGGGCACGTCCGCCGACACGAGGATCGCTTCGCGGCTGCACTCGTGATCATTGTCGCGATCGTGGTGTGGATCGTGACGCGCCGCAACGAGAGCCACGTGCCCGAGGAAATCGACGATCCGAGACTTGGGAGAATGCTGGAATGAGGCCAAGCCGCGCTTTCTTCAGCGCGCGACCGCGCGCGCATCTCTGAGCGCAGCATCTTCCTCTCGCGCCACCGTCGCCTTGCGCTCCAATTTGCCCCAGCCCACCACGCGTCCGCGCAGCGCGGCGACGAACGAGCGCACCACCACCCAGTACATCACCTGGCGATAGGCGAAGCGCTGCAGGAACACGAGCCACGTGAGCGAGCGGTCTTCGCCCGGCTCGAGGAAGAACCCGACAACTGTGGCGATCCAGTCGACGAGCAGGAAGACGGCGTAGTACGTGAGCACCTGCTCGAGGCTCGTGAGCGCGTACGTCGGTCCGTGTTGGGTGCGCACGAGCCATACCGAGATCAGGCTCCACACGAACATCAGGTCGGCGATCGGCGACACGAACGGGAAGAACAACTGGAAGATCAGTACGTTCGGCATCGCCACCAGGCCTAACGAACCGTAGCGCGGATCGAGGAACACGCGCTTGTGCTTCCACAGGCACTGGAGCGTGCCGAACGACCAGCGGAACCGCTGCTTGGCGAGCGCGCGCAGCGAGTCCGGGGCTTCGGTGTACCCGATGGCTTCGTCGGCGTAGGCGATGGAGTGGCCGCGACGACGAATCGAGAGCGTGAGATCCTGGTCTTCGGCGAGCGTGTCTTCGCTGAAGCCGCCCACTTCATCGATCAGCGACTTGCGCCAGGCGCCGACGGCGCCCGGCACGACCGTAATGCAATTGAGGAGCGAGAAGGCGCGGCGGTCGAGGTTCTGGCTCGTCACGTACTCCACCGCTTGCCACCGCGTGACGAGGTTCACGCGATTTCCCACTTTGGCGTTCCCCGCCACGGCGCCGACGGCCGGGTCGTGCAGCGGCTCCACGAGCTCGGCCACCGTGTTGGGGGCGAAGATGGTATCGGCGTCGAGGCAGATCACGATCTCGCCGCGCGCCCGGTGCAGCCCGAAGTTGAGCGCGCTCGCCTTGCCTCCGTTAGGCTTGTGCAGCAGCGTCACGCGCGGATGGTGGCCGAACGCCGCCTGCGCCACTTCCATCGTTTTGTCGGGCGATCCGTCATCGACCATCACCACCTCGAGCTCGCCCGGATACTCCTGCGTCACGAGACTGCGAATGGTGTTGACGATGACCTTCTCTTCATTGTAGGCCGGCACGATCACGCTCACCGTCGGCGCGTATGTCACCGGCGCATCCGGATTCTGGTGGCGTTTGATGCGCTGGATGATCGCGAGCGTGGTAATGAACAACAATCGCGCGAAGCCGAGGACCACGGCGATCATGAACAGCCAGTAGAGCAGCCATTCGGTGACGCCCACCGTGCCGAATGCCAGCAATTCGCCGAATCGGCTGAGTTCTCCCTGCGGCGGCAAGGGCGGCATCGCCACGTCGCGTGAAATGCCGACCAGCTCGGACAGCGGCACGAGCGTGTCGCCGCGCGCGCGCAGCGAGTCGATGAGCGTGCCTAACGCAGCAACGGTCTGGGTGCGGTTGCCGCCGCCATCGTGCAGCAGCACGACGTTCCCGCCCTTGGGCAGCTGGTGCAGCACGGTGTCGATGATCGTCTGGACGCCGGGCGACTGCCAGTCTTCGGCGTCGATGCGCAAGCCGACGCTGATGTAGCCGCGGTTCGTCGCGACCGCGATCGGCTCGAGCTCGTCCGACGTCGTCGGTTCGGCATCGCCGAAATACGGCGCGCGGAAGAATGCCGTGCGCCGTCCTAACGCTGCCTCGAGCAGGCGCTCGGTCGCGTCCAGCTGCAGCTGCGTCACCCGCGTGCTGGCGAACTTGAGATTCGGGTGCGTGAATGTGTGGTTCCCGATCTCGTGCCCTTCGTTGTACTCGCGGCGGAGCAGCGGGATGTGCGCTTCCGCGTTCTGGCCGATCACGAAAAACGTTGCCGGCGCGTGGCGCGACTTGAGCGTATCGAGGATGGCGCTCGTGTATCGGCCGTCGGGCCCGTCATCGAACGTGAGCGCGATCTTGTGCGGCGACGCGTTCCCGAACCGGCGGATGATCCAGGGCGTCGCATACCGCGTCACGCGCTCGTTCACGACGAGGCGCGTGACCGGATCGACGGTCACGTCGCGGCTCCCGTCCGTTGGGCGGGCGCGCAGCTCGAGCAGCTCGCCGGTGCCGATCTTGGGCTGAAACTCGGGATCGTAACCCGATGGAATCACGCTCAAGCTGTCCGCCGGCGCGTCGATGCCGCGGCGGCCGATCACCGCCCAGATCGACGGGTCCTCGGATCCGAGCCGCCATACCGCCACGCCGCCTGCGCCTAACGCGTCGCCGGCGATGATCTCGTTGTACGCCGTGACGCCATCGAGGTACCAATCCACGTGGTCGGTCGAATCGGGATCACGCCACGTCGCGTACGGATTGAGGGCCGTCGTGTCGAAATGGATGGCCGCGGGCTGTCCGTCCACGGCGGCGTCGCGCACCGCACTCATTACATCCTGGAACGTCATCGCCGACGCCGAATCCTCGGAATCGTTCCAGTCGTATCCGTATGCGCCCAACGCGAGGATCGCTTTGTTGGGCGGAATGAAGCGCATCATGTGACGGGCCGTGCGGACGAACCAGTCCTGGCTCGCCACGGGCCCAGGATCGCCGCCGCCATAGTGCTCGTCGTACAGCATGAAGAACAGCTTGTCTGCCACTGCTCCGTACTTGGCGAGCTGCGTATCCGTGTCGTTGAACGACACCGCTTGCGTGACCAACCGGCCCTGCGGCGTCAACTTCGCCTTGAGCTTCTTCTCGAACTGCACGATCGCGTCGGTCAGGCTCGGCGGCACTTCCTCGAAGTCGAGGGTCACGCCGCCTAACCCGTAGCGCATCACGCTGTCCGTGAGCTGCTCGACCGCACGGTTCGTCGACGCCGGGTCGGTGAGCATGTGACGCAGCGATGGCGTGTCCCACTTCCCGCGCGTCGAGTCGAAGTTCGACACCATCGCAAAGATCCACGGCCGTTCACGCTCATCGCGAATCTTCTGCGCGATGGCATACGGCACGCGGCGGTCGATGTTCATTCGGAGCGAATCGCCGCCCGGCATGAGAAAGCCCCACTCGCAGATCACCCAATCGAGATCGTCGACGTGCTCGCTGAGTGATGCCAGCGAATTGTCGTCCCAGTTCACGTAAAACCCGGCGACGATCGGCTGGCCGGGTTCCGGCGTCTTGCCGATCACCGTTCGCGGACGAAGCGGCAGCCGCTGGGCGTGGACGGCGGGCGGCGTGCGGTGTCGCATCATCTCGAACCACAGTTGCAACCGCTTGTCCAGGCGCCGCCGTTGCGCCTTCGACGTCACGAGATGCGACTGCGTCGGCGGCGTCGCGGACATGTTCAGCGACGGCGCGAGCGTTGGGCCGAGCAGATTGTACACCACCGCCGCCGCGATCAGCGTGCTAACGAAACCCACGCCAATCGCGAACAGGCGCAGCATTCGCCACCGTCTTCCACTCTCGTCGAGGAAGACGGGCTTGTCGCGCGACGTCGGCGCGCGGCGACGGTTGCCGGGCAAAGGTGTCATGCCGGCAAGAATATACCCCGCACGGGGGTCGTTCGCCTCAGTTCAGCCGCAATCCGCGCGCTCATCTCGAGCGCACCGCTCCGAGCATGCATGAGCCGTCTTTAATTGCTCGCGATCTCAAGGCACCACAACGCCTCACGATACTCCTCGATGTCAGCGCACGCACAGTCGAATCAATCGAAGTCCCATTGAACTTTCGAGGAGCCTTACTCCAATGTCCCGCACGAACTCTCCACTCGTTGGTCTTGCGCCGCGCGCGTTCGCGGTCGGTTGCGCGGCTCTCCTGGCCAGCGCGTGCTCGAGTTCCTCGAGCCCGATGGCACCCGAGCAGCAGCGCACCACAGCTCCGTCGGTCGCCGACTTCGTGTACGCCTCCGATGCTGCCGGTACGCCGCAGATTTACTGGAGCCACAACGGCACGAGCACGCGCCTCACGTTCGACAACTCGACGGACAACAATCCGAAGAGCGCGGCGGGTCGCCTGGTGTTCACGTCCTATCGCGACAACGATCCCGAAATCTACATCTCGGGACTGGACGGCTCGGCCCAAACGCGTTTGACGCACAGCGCAGGCCTCGATGACGAAGCGGCGATCGACCCCACCGGTGCGCACATCGTGTTCGTCAGCGCCCGCGGCGGCGTGCCCCGGCTCTTCACGATGGATGTGTCGGGCAACAACCAGACGGCTCTCACGACCGGCTCAGCGACGTGGGTTCCGGAACGCGCTCCGGTGTGGAGCCCCGACGGCTCGCAGATCGCGTTCGTCTCGACGCGCACCAATCTGCCGCAGGTGTGGGTCATGCCGGCCGCCGGCGGACAGGCCGTGCAGCTCACGCACGAGGCAGGCGGTGCGGTCGACCCGGCCTGGTCGGCGGACGGTACGCAGATCGTGTTCGTCTCGGCGACAGGCACGCCGTATCTCCGCGAAGTGACGATTGCCACGGGTTTGACGGTCGACTTTGCCAGCAACAACGTCGCGCTCGGCCAGCCGTCGTGCAATGCGTCGATGTGCTTGGCAGTGAGCGGCGCGTACGGCGGCACGGGCAGTGTCGTGTCGATGGGTACCTCCGGCGGTTCGATGTCTCCTGTATCCACGGGCAAGAAAGGCAGTGTCACGAGCCCGTCCTTCGTCCAGCGCTGACCATGGCAGCAGCAGCATTGGCAACGGCACTCCGGATCTCGGGCCCAGTTCGCCGAGTGGATTCGGCAGTGCCGCTGCGAGACGAGGAACGCCGCGCGACGCGCGTCCTGATCGTTGACGACGAAGAAGCGATCTGCCATGCGCTCGGCCGGTTCCTCACCCTCCGCGGGTTCCAGGTCGAAACGGCACACTCGGCGGCGGCGGCGCTCGATCAGTTAGGCAGGCAGTCGTTCACGATCATGCTGTGCGACATTCGCATGCCCGGCATGACGGGGTTGGAGCTGGTCCCGCACGCGCTGCAGGCGAGCCCCGATCTGGCGATCATGATGCTGACGGCCGTGGGTGATGCGGCCACGGCGACGGACGCGTTCTCGAACGGCGCGATGGACTACCTCACGAAGCCGATCGACCTGCCGGATCTGGAGCACGCGATCGAGAAGGTGCGTCGCAAGCGCGAGCTCATGCTGCATCAGCGTCAGGTGGACCAACTGGTGCGCGACGAGGTCGCGAGTCGCACGGCGGAATTGGAGCGCGAGCAGCAGGCGCTGCGCACGCTCACGGTGACGGTGACGGAGACGTTGATCAACGCCATGGAAGCGAAGGACCGCTACCTGCGGGGCCGCTCGCATCGCGTGGGCGAGCTGGCGGCGTCGATCGCCGACGAGATGGGTCTCTCGGAGGACACCATCGAGGCGGTGCGCCTGGCGGGACGGTTGATGGACATTGGCCGGATCGGCATCCGGGAAGAAGTGCTGAACAAGCCGGTCAAGCTGTCGCCCGAGGAGTATGCGCACGTGCGCGAGCACGTTCGCGTGAGCATGGAGATCCTGGCGCCGCTCAAGCATCTCGGCGTGGTGCTCGACTACATTCACGACCACCACGAGCACTACGATGGCGCGGGCTATCCGCGCGCGCTCAAGGGCGAGGCGATTTCGTTAGGCGGGCGCATTCTCTGCGCGGCGGACGCGTACGATGCCGTGACGGTCGGACGCGCGCACCAGAAGCCGCTGCCGCCGGATGGCGCGATCGCATACCTCAAGCAGCACGTGAACACGCTGCTCGATCCGTTCGTGTACGAAGCGCTGCGCGCGGTGGTGAGGCGCGGCAAGACCCTGCGCTTCATTGCGCCGGTGCCCGCGGCACGGTAGCCGCGTAGATCCACCACACGCCGGCCACTCCCACCGCGGCCGGCACGAGCAGCACCGCATGGCCGAGCCCCGTGTGCTCGGCCATTGCGCCGATGAGGTATGGCGACGGCACGTCGCCCAGGATGTGAATGGCGAAGATGGACGCCGCCATGGCTGACGCGCGCATGGCCGCGGGCACGGCGTCCACGATCGCGGAATTGATCGGGCCCGTCGACATGAAGATGAGGACCTCGGCGGCGGCGAGCGCGGGCCAGTAGACCGCGTGGTTGGGCGACGACAGGGCAAGGTAGGCCAACGGCGCCGCGAGCAGCGTCGATACGCCCGACACCAGGAGGTTTGCGTTAGGCACGCGCCGGTGCAGCCAATCCGCGAGCCAGCCGCCCGCGAACGTCCCCACGAAACCGGTGACGACGAGCACGCCGCCGAGCGACACCGAGGCGCTCTGGCCGCTCAGGTGTCGGACGCGCACGAGAAACGTGGGCATCCACGCCACGATGCCGCCCAACGCAAACGTGTAGGCGGCGTAGCCGAACACGGTGTGACGGTACTCGCGGATGCGCGCGACCTCGCGGTAGGCGGCGAATCCGCGCGATGCGGTGGGGACGACGGCGACATCTTGCGCGCCGCGCGGCGGGTCGAGCAGGCCGAGCGTGAGCAACGCGAGGAGGAGACCGGGTGCGCCGGCGACGAAGAACGCCGATCGCCACCCGAAATGGGCATCCATGGCACCGCCCACGACGTAGCCGAGCGCAGAGCCGACCGGGATGGCCATGTACATCACGGCGAAGGCGCGCGAGCGCTGGCGGTCGGGGAAGTAGTCTGCGAGTAGCGCGGGGGCGATACTCCCGTAGGCGGCCTCGCCGATGCCGACGGCCGCGCGCGCTCCGAGCAGCCACGCGTAGTGCGACGCGAATCCGGCGAGCACAGTAGCGATGCTCCAGAGGCCGACGCCTAACGCAATGAGCCGGGGGCGCGAGCCTTTGTCGCCCAACACGCCGAACGCCGGCGCCGTGGTCATGTAAACGAGCATGAACGCGCTGACGAGCGCGCCGAATTGCGGATCCGAGACGTGGAGCGGTGACGTCCGCAGACTCTCGCCGAGCGGCGGGACGACGTTCCGGTCGAGATAATTGAGGAGGTTGATGAGCGTGAGCACCGCGAGCCCGAACCACGCCGCCCGGCGTGTCACGGTGCCTGCGATCGGGGACTCGGCGGTGATCGTCACGTGGTGTGTGCGCTCCGGATGGGAACGTCGCGGCGTTGTGCGCGGTGCGCGCTAAGCTACTCGGGCCAACCTGGTGTCGACCAGTATCTACATCGCCGCCGCTGAGACCTGACCCGGGTCGTTGAGACGCGTCGGACGCACTCCGCTCGGTAGGCTGGCATCTACGCTCATGAGGAAACGGGCAAAGCACGGGCAAAACGGACGACGCACGGATAAGAACAACGGAACCAATTTCGTCCGGGCCACGGGGCCGTGCCCCCGCGAGTTAATGCCTAACGCGTGTCCTTTGTGTGATTTCTTGTCCGTGCCTTGATCGTTTTGCCCGTGCTTTGCCCGTTTCCTTATGAGCGTAGATGCCAGCACACCTCAATGGTTGGGGGTCCAAATTGACCCGACGACCAAGTCGCCGCCGCCTTGACGCGCCAGCCTCGCACTATCGACCTTTGCCTGCTTCCCAATTCGTGGAGATGCGGCAGTGGGCGCGATGTACGATGTGATCATCATTGGCGCGGGACACAACGGGCTCGTCGCGGCGGCGTACCTGGCGCGCGCGGGACGGCGCGTGCTGGTGCTCGAGCGACGCGACGTGGTGGGCGGCGCGTGCGTCACCGAAGAGGTCTGGCCCGGCTTCAAGGTCTCGACCGCGGCCTACGTGAACAGCCTCTTGCGCCCCGAGATCATTCGCGATCTCGCGCTCGCCGACTACGGGTTCGCGATGCTGCCGCGCGACCCATCGTCGTTCACGCCTTTTCCAGATGGGCGTTCGCTTCTCTTGGGCCCCGATCGCGCCATGACGCAACGCGAAATCGCCAAGTTCTCCGAGCGCGACGCCGCCGCGTATCCGGCGTACGAAGCGATGCTCGAGCGCGTGGCCGATCTGATCGAGCCGACGCTCATGCAGCCGGCGCCCGCGCCCTGGTCGAATCGCCCACGCGATCTGTTGGCGCTCGCCAAACTGGGATGGAATTTTCGCGCGCTCGGCGCCGATGCGTCGCGCGCGATCGAGATTCTCACCGCCGATGCGCGCACGGTGCTCGATCGCTGGTTCGAGTCGGAACAGCTCAAAGCGACGTTGGCCACCGACGCGATCATCGGCGCGTTCGCGTCGCCCTCGATGGCCGGCACCGCGTACGTGTTGTTCCATCACGTGATGGGCGAGTGCAACGGGGTACGCGGCGTGTGGGGCTACGTGCGCGGCGGCATGGGCGGCATCACGCAGGCCCTCGCGCGCTCTGCCCGTGCGTTAGGCGTGGACATCCGGCTCGACTCGCCGGTGTCGAAGATCGTCGTGCGCGACGGACGCGCGCGCGGCGTCGTGCTCGAGGACGGCCTGGAATTCTCGGCGCACCAGATCGCATCGAACGCCGATCCCAACGTCACCTTCCTCACGCTCATGGACGAGCGCGATCTCCCCGCCGACTTCCGGCGCGCCGTGCAGCAGATCGACTACCGGAGCGCCTCGCTCAAGATCAACGTCGCGCTGTCCGAGCTGCCTGACTTCACCGCGCTGCCGTCCGGCGGGGCTGCGGCCGGCCCGCAGCATCGCGGCACGATCCACATCTCGCCGACACTCGACTACATGGAACGCGCATACGACGACGCGAAGTACGGCCGCCCGTCGGCCTCGCCCATCCTCGAGTGCACCATTCCGTCGGCGGTCGATCCGAGCGTGGCGCCGCCGGGCAAGCACCTCATGACGATGTTCATCCAGTACGCGCCGTACGCGCTGCGCGACGGCAACTGGGACGATCTCAAGGAGGGCTTTGCCGACCGCTGCTTCGACATCCTCACCGAGTACGCGCCCAACTTCAAGCGATCGGTGATCGCGCGGCAAGTGCTCACGCCGTTGGATCTCGAGCGCCGCTTCGCGCTCACGGGCGGCAACATCTTCCAGGGCGCGATGACGTTCCCGCAGCTGTTCTTCCTGCGCCCCATCGCCGGCTACGCGGACTATCGGACGCCGGTCGAGAATCTCTACCTGTGCGGCGCGGCCACGCACCCGGGCGGCGGCGTGATGGGCGCCTGCGGCCACAACGCCGCGCGCGAGATGCTGCGCGATGCCTAACGGTTAGTCGGCGACGCTCCGCCGAACCTCGTTGTCGAACGCCACGGACAGACTCTCGCGCGCCGAGTAGGGGCCGGGCGTGTATGCCGACGACGACACGCCCAACTGGCTCAACTCGCACACGTGCCAGTCCTGCGCGTTGGTCATGTCCCAGAACGCGATGGCATCGTCGGCATCGAACGATGGGTCGGCGAACGACTCCGGGTTGAACAGCCACTCGCACGTGATGCGCGTGCGATCCGGCGCCTGCGGCCACACGGTGTGCGCCATCACGTAATCGGGGTGCAGGCTGAGCAGCATGTTCGGGAAGATCGAGTAGTAGTACACACGCTGCATGTCCTCGTGCGGGAGATCGCCCACCGGAACACCACACGCGCGCCCGCTCATACTCATACTGCCGCCCTGCTGCGTGATTACCATGAAGCCGCCGAGGAACGGGCCCTCGTACAGATCGTTCTCGCCGCTGTTGGCCGGCGTTAGTCGAACGAGCGCCGGGTGCACGGGCGAACAGTGATAGCACTCCGAGTAGTTCTGGTGGATGAGCTTCCAATTCGCGCGCACGTCGTACTCGATCCGCCGCGCCGGCATGAGCGTGGCCAGCCAAAACCGCTCGAAGCGCGAGATGAGCGGCGCGAACGCGCTCGAGAACGGCTCGGGGTCGCGGTCGAAGTTGACGAACAACCAGCCTTCCCATTCGGCGATCGCCACGCGATGCAGCGGCCAGTCGCGCTTGTCGAAGCCTTGGGTGCCGCTCATGTGCGGCGCGCCAATCAACGTGCCGTCCAGCGCGTAGGTCCACGCATGGTACGGACACTGGATGCTGGAATCGAAGTGGCCGTTCGCCGCCTCGCAGATCCGCGTGCCCCGATGCCGGCACACATTGTGAAACGCTTGCGGCGTTCCGTTCTCGTCGCGCGTGATGATGACGCTCTCGGTGCCCACTGCGCGCACCACGTAATCGCCGCGTTGCGCGACGTCCGATGCGCGGCACGCGCACAGCCATCGCCTGTGAAAGATGCGGTCGAGCTCGAGCGCGTATGTGACCGGCGACGTGTACCACGAGCCGGGCAGCGTCCGCGCGCCGTGCGTTGGGATTTCGGTCGCTCGCAAGAACGTGCTCACACGCGTCCTCCATCGTCAGCAGCGGGTTACGCTCCAATGTGCGCCGACATTGGTGTTCGCGGCAACCGGTAGTGCGCGCGTGTTGCACCCGCTAGACTATGGCGAGCCAGTCCTGCCCTTGTTCCTCGCGTTACGCACTCATGCCAGTCACGGACATCACGATTCTGCTCTTCCTGGGGGCACTCGCCGCGGGGTTGTTGGGCGCGCTCACGGGACTCGGCGGCGGTGCGATCATCGTTCCGCTGCTCACGATTCTCTTTCATGTGGACATTCGCTATGCGGTCGGCACGTCGCTCGTGTCGGTGATCGCGACGTCGTCGGGCGCGGCGGCGGCGTACGTGAAGGAGGGTTACAGCAACATTCGCGTCGGCATGCTGCTCGAGATCGCGACGACGATCGGTGCAATTACCGGCGCATACATCGCGGGCGTCGTCTCGCCGACTGCCGTCGCCATCATTTTCGGCATAGTGTTACTGCATACGGCGTGGACCTCGACGCGCCCGCGCGTGGATCACATTTCGGGTGGGGCATCCGATCCGATCGCGCTCCGGCTTCGACTCGACTCGACGTTCCCCACGGCGAACGGCCCCCAGCACTACCAAGTACAGCGTGTGCCGCTCGGCTTCGGGCTCATGTACATTGCCGGCGTGCTCTCCGGATTGTTGGGCATCGGCTCGGGCGTGGTGAAAGTGCTCGCGATGGATCGCGCAATGCACTTGCCGTTCAAGGTGTCGACGACCACGAGCAACTTCATGATCGGCGTCACCGCGGCCGCGAGCGCGGGGATCTATCTGCATCGGGGATACATCGTGCCCGGTCTCGCCTTCCCGGTGATGCTCGGCGTACTCGCCGGAGCATTGGCTGGTGCGCGCATGTTACCGCACCTTCACACGCAAAAGTTGCGCGTGGTATTCAGTGTGCTGGTCGCCGCGCTCGCGGTAGAGCTGTTGCTCAACGCGTTCACCGGAAAGATCTGAGATGAGTGTCCCGCATACGCTGATCACCGGCCACTCGACGGCAGACGACCGCACCGAGCAAGTGGTGGGGATGGTGTTGCGGTTGGGCGTGCTGATTGCGGCCGCCGTTACACTGGCTGGCGGCGTCTTGTACCTCATCCAATACGGGGCGACCCGTCCCGACTATCATACCTTCCACGGACAGTTGTCGCCGTTGCGCTCGCTGGCCGACGTGGCGCGCGGCGTGGCCGCCGGGAACGCCGACGCCATTGTACAAGCCGGCGTGGTGCTGCTCATCGCGACACCGATCGCTCGCGTGGCGCTCACGCTCGTGGCGTTTGCGATGCGCAAGGACCGGTTGTACGCGCTCATCAGCGCGCTCGTGCTCGCGCTGCTTGCCTATGGGTTGTTAGGCGGCTGACCCTGGACGGTCGGGCGCCTCCTCCGTCCGCCTCGTCCGGGGTCCCGGCCGCGACCGGCCGGGGATCGCGATTCGCGGCCGTCCGTGCTTGAGTCGCGGGCGCGCCGGCGCCATCGTTGTGGCGCCACGGAGTGGACGCCGGGGTAGTCCAGGTATGCCCGTCCGCGCAGGGATACTTTGCAGGTGTGTTCGTCTCTCCCAGTCGAGGCTCGAGGGATTGACCCGATACGTGCGACGATCGTGATCGCGTCCCGCCCTGGGTTCGCGAAGCCGTCGAGCCGAACGCTCGCGCGGCGCAGACTGTTGATGGTCGCGCACATAACGGCGACCGCCGTGATCGCTGGCCTATCGGGTTGTCTGCCGCTGATCGGCGCGCGTCCGCTTGTCCCGGGTGCGCTCAAGCCAGGCGACTCGTATCACACCATCACGGTCGGCGCGGCCGCGCGTACGTACCTACTGCACCTGCCGCCTGACTACGGGAGGAAGGGCGATAAGCCGCTTCCGATCGTCATCGTGCTCCACGGCAGCGGAACCAACGGGAGCTGGCTGGCGCAGCAATCGGAGCTCAACGATGCGGCGGACGACCATCACTACGCCGTGGCCTATCCCGATGGCAGCGGCACGCTGGGCGTGGAATTTCTCGACTGGCCGACGGGAGACACGACTGCCGATGGCCGTGCGACCGTGTTGGGGAACGTCCATTTCATATCCGCGCTCATCAAATCGCTCGCGCGCGTGCCGGCGCTCGATGCGACGCATGTCTTTCTCGCTGGCGTGTCGAACGGTGGGATCATGACGTACACGCTTGCCTGCGACATCGCCGACAAGCTGTCGGGGTTCGCGGTGATTGCGGGTGAGATGCCGGACTCTGCGTGCACCACCACGAGGCCGCTGCCCGTGATGGTGGTGCACGGCACAGCAGACGAAGTGATTCCGTATGACAACCACGGCGAGCGGGTGCCGGGCGCGCCGGTGTCGTATTTATCGGCGCCGGAAGCCGTAGCGTTCTGGGCGCATCACGACGGATGCTCGGCGCCGGTGAAGCGGAACAAGAGCGGACATGTGATCCGCGAGCTCTACACCGATTGCACCAATGGCACGGTTGTGGTGTTCTATACGGTAGTCGGCGGGGAGCACGAGTGGCCGGGCGGCCGGCGCAGCTGGCTGTTCGGACATCTGCCCACGCGCGAGCTGTACGCATCCCCGACGATGCTCGATTTCTTCTCGCGGTATGGTGTGCCCGCGGAGCGAGGTGTCGTCAATGAGGGCAGCGAAGGGCTCGGACGGCGGTATCGTTAGGCTTGGGGGGCGCGGGTGGGTGCGGCGAGCCTGTGGCGTGGCAGCCGTGGTCGCGGCCATCCCGGTGGCGGCCGCGGCGGCGCCGCAGGCGGCCACCATCACGTCGGTGTCGGTGCTCCGGTCGACGTGGATGAACATGACCGTGGCGGTGTCGTACGCGTATCCGGCCTCGGGCGACACGCTCCGGCTCGACCTCCAGTGGCGGCGCCTCAACGGGCGAGCGCTCCAATTCAGCGGGGCGACGGCGCGCATGACACCCGGGAGCGGCCAGATCGAGCTCCAAACGACCTATCACGGCGTGCTGCCGCCGCCCACGCCCATGGTGATGCACCTGGCCGTCGCGGCGCCTAACGGAACGGTGCTGCTCGCGCGCGATTGCGAGATGGCGCTGGTCACGGCGCAAGGCAAAGACGCGTGGGCGGGCGACCTCGTGACCCGCAACGCCAACACGCTGTCGTGGCGCGTCCGCTCGTGCAAGTGACCGGGCGCCTCGCCGCCCTTGCGTTAGGCATCACGTGCGCCATCGCGCCGCTCGCCGCGCAATCGGCCGACACCGCGCGTGCGGCGACGCGCCCCGTGTTCACGCGGCACGACGCGCTCATCGCGTCGGCGCTCGTGGCCGGCGCCGTGGCCCTCATGCCGGCGGACGACTGGCTGCGCGGTCGCGTCGATCAGCGCGCCGTCCAGTCGAGCGCATCGGCGCACGCGATCGCGAATGATTTTTCCCTCCTCGGCGATCCGGGCACGGTGATACTGACCGTCGGGACGTACGCCGTGGGTCGCATCGCCGGTAATCACACCGTGACCGAAGTCGGCTTGCACGCCGCAGAGGCGCTCGTGCTGAGCGCCGCGGCAACCGAGGTCGTGAAGGGCGTGGCCGGCCGCAACCGCCCGTACCTAACCCGTGCCGATGGCGATGACTTTCTGTTCATGAATGGGTTCACGGGCGGCGGCTTCACGTCGTTTCCGTCGGGCCACACGAGCGCCGCGTTCTCGCTCGCGGCGGTGGTCGATGAGGAAGGTTCGATCCACTGGCCGCACGCCGCGCGCATCGTGACGCCCGTCACGTACGGACTCGCGTCGTTAGTCGGTCTGTCGCGTATCTACAAGGACCGGCACTGGATGAGCGACGTCGCAGTCGGCGCGCTCGTCGGTGAATACAGCGGACTCATCGTCGAGCGGTTCAACCGGCGTCATCCACACAATCCGCTCGAGCGGTGGCTCGCCCCGTCAGCGGTGGTGCCGGTGCGCGACACGGGCCCGCACGGCGGCACCGGCGTCATGCTCGAGTGGTCGTTCCGCTAGCGTGCGCGGGGCTAACGCGAGATTCGGCAGGCGGGACGGCGGCAAGAGAATTGCTTTGGCAGGTGGTCGCTTCGCCTCCGGCACGGCAGCGTGGGGCTCCGAACGCCGGGACTGATGCACATTGGATCACGTCTTGGAGGAACGCCATGCGTAGCAATGCGATCGCCGTCATCGTCAGTGCGGGAGCTCTCATCGCGCTGGCAGCGTGCGGGAGCAGCTCGACCGGGATCAATCCGAATCCGCACCCGGTCAATCATGCGGTCATCATCAGCAACACCGGCTTCTCGCCCGATACCGTGTCGAGCGCGGTCGGCGACACCGTGACATGGACGTCTTCGGATGGTGTCCACGCGATCAGCTTCATCGCGTCGTTGTCGCCCGATTCACTGGCGGGCAGCGGTCCGATCGCCATGGGTCAGTCGAAGTTCACGATCTTTCTCAAAGCGGGCACGTACACCTACCTTGACGACTCTGTGACCGCCGACACCGGCGTCGTGCAGGTGCACTAGATTGTCGCGTGCGCGCTGCGTTGGGCAGCGCGCACATTCATTTATCCAGATACGCCTGAAACGAGAGCCGGAGCAGCGAGAGTCCAGCGCGCTGCTCCGGCTCTCCCGCATCCCCGAATCGCTGTGTGACGCGCCGGGCGAGCGCGTCGTACACGAGACTGCCGCGCGCATCCACGAACCCGAAGCCGTCGAGGAACGAGTAGTACGCGAACGACGTTCCGTTGGGCGTGAACAGGTCGTGGCCGAATCGGTACCGGGCGTGGTCGAGCCCGAGTTCGGCGAGCAGCGTGGGCGCGAGATCGGTCTGCGCCCCGAACCGGGACACGACGGTGTCGCGGCGCGCGAGCGCGCCGCCTAACCAGAGCATGGGAATGCGCTGGCGCGCGTCGGCTTGGGTTCCGTTGGGCAGCGATAGGCGCGGCAGCGGATGGCCGTGGTCGGCGACGATCACCACGAGCGTGCTGTCCCACCACGGTTGCGCGCGCGCCGCGCGGATGAATGCGCCCACGCTGCGATCGGCGTAGACCTGGGAATTGAGGAACTCCGTGCTCTGGTTGCGCCCCGCAAACACCGGCGCCATGGGCACCTCGAACGGCTCGTGGCTGCTCAGCGTGAACAGCGCGCTGAAGAACGGACGCGGCATGGCGGGCACGTCGTGCAGCAGGCGGCCGAGCACGTATTGATCGTGCGCGCCCCACTTGGAGTTGCGCTCGTCGCGGGGAAAGTCGCTCTCGCCCACGAGATGATCGAAGCGGCCATTGAGCAGGTACGACTTGATGTTCGCGAAGGCGAGCTCGCCGCCGTAGTAGAAGCTCGTCGCGTATCCCGCCGCACCCAGGTCGCGGCTCAGCATCGGCAATCGCTCGGCCCGGTCGGGGGTGTTCATCACTTGCACGTGCGGGAGCGGCGGGAAGCCGCTCAAGATCGCGACCAGTCCTTTGGCGCTGCGGTCGCCCGAGGCGTAGAAGTGATCGAAGAAGATGCCCTCGTGGACCAGCGAATCCAGGTTGGGCGTGACGCCGGCCACGCCGCCTAACGGACCGACCACCTTGGCGGTGAGGCTCTCCCAGATGATCAGGATGACGTTGGGCCGGGCGATGCGAAGGAGCCCGTGCGGCGCGGCGGCGGAATCCGCGAGCAGACTGTCGACCACGCGGCGCGCGGTGGCCGCGTCGATCTGCGTGTACGGATTCGCGCGGCCCAACGCATTCTCGGTCGTGAGCGAGTGCGCGACGTTCCACGGCACATCGAGCGCGGCCTGATTCGCGAATTCGTTGCTCGAGAAGTACACGCTGCTCTGGTTGAGCGGCGTCCATTGCACACCGCCGCGGATCGGCACGATGAGCAACGCGCCGAAGACCACGGCGAATCCCGCCGCGGCCGCGGTCGTACGCCGCCCGATGTCCAAGCGCGGTGCCACCAGCCGCCGATACGCGATGATGCATGCAGCCCCGAAGACGAGCGCGACAATGGCGCAGAGCAGTACCGGGCCCGATTCTACGGACGCAAACGCCTCGACTGGCGTACGCAAGTATATGAGAGGCGTTGCGTCCAACCGTACGCCCCACGCATCGTAAATACCGAGGTCTGCAGCGGTGAAGAGCGCAACGACAATGACCAGTGCGTAGGTATACGTGGTGACTGCCGCACGCACCACACTCGGCCGTAGCAGGAGGCCGAGCACGACCGTCAGCACTGGCACTATCGTCGCATACGCAGCAGCTGAGAGATCCATGCGGACGCCGTGCGCGAACACGCGCGCAATGGTGCCGATGCCCAACTGTGCCGTCGTGCGATGCTCGTAGACGAGAAACACACCGCGTGCGACGAGGAATGTCGCGGTCCAGAAGAGCAGGTAGGAGACAAGAAATAGCAGGCGAGCGGCCGTGACCGATCGCGCAGTGGCTTCAGGATGGCGTTGCACGCCGAACGATAGAGTGACAACAGGGACGCGGCCAGGGCGCCCGATCGGCGTCCTCGACCGGGGACGGCGAACTGTGTCGGATTCCGGTCACCGCACGATGCTGTTCAACCATCTTCCGATGAGGCTGACCGGTAGTATCGTACGTGCAGCATGCGGGATCGTCTCGCGCGAACCGCGATGACGGGGAGTGTATTGGTATGACGATTGCGCGACGCAGTGCTCGTCGAGGTCGCGCGCTCACCCCCTACGAGAGGTCGGCTAACGTGCCGAGCGTACGCATAGCAGGTGGTAAGGCCCTCGCGATCGCGGCAACGCTCGCGATAGGATTCGCCGCCAGCCTGCCTTCGAGTGCAGCGGCCCAGTATTTCGGCCGCAACAAGGTTCAATACGAGACCTTCCACTTCCGGCGCCTCAAGACGCCGCACTTCGACATCTACTACTACCCGGCCGAATCGCTCGCCGCAGTCGATGCGGCGCGCATGGCCGAGCGGTGGTACGACCGGCACAGCAAGACGCTAACGGATGCGTTCGACCGGCGCTCGATCATTCTGTACGCGGATCACGCCGACTTCGAGCAAACCAACGTCATCGGCGGCTTCATCGATCAGAGTACCGGCGGCGTCACGGAGGGATTGCGCAGCCGCGTCGTACTGCCGTTCACGGGCGTCTACGCCGACGACGATCACGTGATCGGCCACGAGCTGACGCACGTCTTCCAGTACGATATTGCCGGCAAGATGAAAGGCGGCGGCATGGTCGCGCTCGACCGTCTGCCGCTGTGGCTCATCGAAGGCATGGCCGAGTATCTCTCGTTAGGCAGATACGATCCCAACACCGCGATGTGGCTGCGCGACGCCGCGCTGCGCAACGACCTGCCGACCATCAAGAAGTTGAGCACCGACCCGCGCTACTTCCCGTACCGATACGGCGAAGCGCTGTGGGCGTACATCGGCGGCCGGTGGGGCGACGACGTCGTGCAGCAGCTCTACCGCGCGTCGCTGCAGAGCGGCTTCGAGTTAGGCATCCGCCGCACGCTGGGCATGAGCAGCGACACGCTGTCGGCGCAGTGGCTGCAAGCGATCAAGGACGCGTACTTGCCGCTCATGGAAGGGCGGCAGGCACCCGACTCGTTGGGCAAACGGCTGCTCCGCCCGGGCAGCAAGTACGGCGACATGGACGTGTCGCCCGCGCTGAGTCCCGACGGCAAGTACCTCGCATTTCTCACGACGCGCGGCCTCCTGAGCATCGATCTCTACGTGGCCGACGCGCAGACCGGCAAGATCGTAAAGAAGCTCACCGGACCGAACTCGGATCAACACTTCGACGCGATCAGCTTCATCAACTCCTCGGGCTCGTGGTCACCGGATGGCAAGGACTTCGCGTTCATCGTGTTCGCCGGCGGCAAGAACGAGATCGATGTCTTCAACGTCGACCGCAAGGACATCATCCGCCGCATCAAACCCAAAGAAGGCGTGAGCGCGGTCACCGATGTCGCGTGGGGGCCTAACGACAAGATGGTGTTCGCCGGCATGGAGGGCGGCATCAGCGATCTGTTCCTGTACGATCTCAAGACGGGCAATCAGGAGCAGCTCACGCACGATCGCTACGCGCAGATCCAACCGGCGTGGTCGCCCGACGGCAAGACCGTCGCGTTCGTGACGGATTCCGGTCCGCTCACCAATCTCGACACGCTCAAGTACGGGCCGATGCACTTGGCACTCATGGACATGGACACGCGAAAAATTTCGCTCGTGCCCGTGTTCCCGAACGCCAAGTCCATCAACCCGCAGTATTCGCCGGACGGCAAGAGCATCTACTTCGTATCCGATCGCAACGGGTACGACGACATCTATCGCATCAACCTGGAGTCGGGCGAGATCTATCAAGTCACGAAATCGGCAACGGGTGTGAGCGGCATCGAAGCGCTCTCGCCTGCTCTCTCGGTGGCGAAAGACGAGGGCCGGCTTGCGTTCTCGTTGTTCGAGCGCGGCGGCTATTCGCTGCACACGCTCAATCCGGATCAAGCCGGCGGCATGCTGCTCGGTCCGAACATGGATACGACCGACATCGCCGGTGCGATGCCGCCGCTGCACCCGGTTGAGGTCGGCGAGATCACGCAGCGCGTGCACGATCCGGTGACGGGCCTGCCGCCACCCGAACAGTACGCGACGCTGCCGTACAATCCGCACCTGTCGCTCGAATACCTCGGCTCACCCGGCGTGGGTGTAGGCGTCGGGCCTTACGGAACGATTGCCGGCGGCGGTGTGAGCGCCTACTTCGCCGATCAGCTGAGCAACAACGTCATCGGTGTGGCGTTAGGCGGTGCGGGCGACATCCAGGATTTCGGTGGCCAGGTGTTCTACGCGAACTTGGCCCACCGGTGGAACTGGCAGGTCGGCGCGTCGCACACGGTGTATCCGCTGTTGAGCGCGGGCTTTGGCGACACGACGTTGACGGACAATACGGGGCGGGTTGACACGGTGGGCCTATTTGAGCAGCGCCTCATTCGCCAGTACTTCGATCAGGTGAGCGCAGCGACGCAATACCCGTTTGATCTGACAAAGCGCGTCGAGTTTGGCGTTTCGGCAACGCACCTGAGCTACGGGACGCAGCTCTTCCAGCTGTTCGTCGATCCGAATAGCGGAATTCCTATCGGTGAGGTGCAGCGTAACGTGTCATCGGGGTTGCCGACCTGGAACTACGTGTCGCTGACGGCCGCGTTCGTGGGCGACTACTCGTACTATGGGTTCACGTCGCCGATCGCGGGCGGACGGTATCGCTTCGAGGTGGATCCGTCGTTCGGATCGCTGCAAATGGAGAACGTGCTCGCCGACTACCGGCGCTACTTCTTCATGCGTCCGATCACGCTCGCCTTCCGCGCGATTCACTTGGGGCGGTACGGACGGGACGCGGACAACCCTGATCTTTTCCCCTTATACGTGGGCGACCCGGCGCTGGTCCGCGGCTACGACGTGAACTCGATCAACGCGAACGAGTGCATTTCGTCGACGACAAGCAGCTGCCCGGTATTCGACCGTCTCCTCGGCAGCAAGATGGCGGTGGCGAACGTCGAGCTGCGCATTCCTGTGTTAGGCACCGACCAGTTCGGCCTGATCAATTTCCCGTATCTCGCCACGGAGCTGTCGCCGTTCGTCGACGCCGGCGTGGCGTGGACGTCCGCGAGCCCGCCGAACATCGAGTTCTCGACCACGTCGAATGGGCGCGTCCCGGTGGTGAGCGCGGGCGTCAGCATGCGCGTGAACGTGTTGAGCTATCTGGTGGCCGAGGTGTGGTACGCGCACCCGTTCCAGCGGCCGAACGCGAAGAACCAGTGGGGATTCCAACTCACGCCGGGATGGTAATGAGAGAGGGAAGCGCGCGCTGGCGCGCGCTGAGGGAAGCGGCCTGACGGCCTGAGGGAAGCGGCGGTTGGCGCCGCCTGAGGGAAGGGGGCGCCCAGCTCGATGAGAAAAGGCCTAACGCAAATCACGTTAGGCCTTTTATTGCCCCCTTCCCCCAGGCGGCGCACGCCGCCGCTTCCCTCAGCGCCAGCGCTTCCCCCAGCGCGCGCGAGCGCGCGCTTCCCTCGGAAGCCTACGGCTCGAACTTGGGCGTCCCGTTGTCCGCTCCATTCGTGGTCACGCGCGCCTGGTTCGAGCCGTCGGCGTTCATGACCCACACGTCGGAGTGCCCGCTGCGGCTGCTCTCGAACACGATCTTCTTGCCGTCCGACGACCACGCGGGCGTGCCATCGAAGCCGGGGCTCGTCGTTAGGCGCGTCTGGTTCGTACCGTCATCCTTCATCACGTACACCTCGACCTCCGACGAATCCGCCGCCGTCTTGTCGCGGTCCGACTGGAACACGATGAAACCGGTCGACGACCACGACGGTGAGGCATCGTTGAATTGATCGTTCGTCAACTGATGCGCGTTGCTCCCGTCGGCGTTCACCACCCAGATCTGCGTGGTGCCGGTGGCATTCGATTGATAGGCGATCTTCGAGCCGTCGGGCGACCACGAGGGCGCGTTCGCGAGCGCGTCGTCGTGCGTGAGCTGGACCTCGTTGGTCCCATCCGAATTCATCACCCAGATCTCGGCGTGCCCGACGGCGGTGTCCGTCCGCGTGGATGCGAACGCGATCTTGCTGCCGTCCGGCGACCACGCGGGCAACCCGTTCTCGCCGGGGTCGGTCGTGATGCGCTGCAACCCCGTGTTGTCGGGCTTGACCACCCAGATGTCGAATCCGTGTCCCGTGTGCTGGCGGCTCGAGGCAAACGCAATCAACTGCCGGTTAGGCGACCACGACGGGAGCCCATCGAAACTCGGCGACGCGGCGAGGGCGTGTGAGCTGCTGCCGTCGTCGGCGATGGTGAAGATGTCGCCGCTGTCGGCGGGGAACGATGCGAACACGATCTGCCGCAGTACGCACGTCACCTGGAACGATACGGGCGACGCCGAGCCTGCCGTGACCGTGACCGTCTGCGTGTCGCTCGGTGACACGGTGCAATTCGACCCGACCGATGCGAGCGAGACCTGGTGCGAGCCGGCTCGGACGCTGGCAATGGTCAGCGAATCCGAAATCCCGATCGCGTGACCGTTGCCGTTGTCGACGACGACGCTGTAACCGCTCGAATCGACGTCCGCGCCGGTTGTCGCCGATGTCACCTGGATCGAGCCGCTGTTGACGCCGGTGCCGCTGTCGCTGCCGCACGCGGCAAGCGAAGCGGCTGAAGCGAGCGCGGCTAGAGTGAACAGGAGCCGGCCAACAGGCCGCGACGTGACTTGGTGCATGACGTCCTCCGAACGATTGGACTAAGGGATGTCGGACGCGATGACTCTCGAGCGCCCCGCAGAGATGGCATGAGCTTGCCGGGCAAGGGCGATGCCACTGGACCACTACGGCAGCGTCCGCTACGAAAAAGCACCAGAAAAATGAGGCACACATCGTTCCATTGCGCCCGGTGCGTTGGATTGGTGCTGGCGTGCGACGGGTTGGTGAGACAGACTGGGTTTAGGAGGCGCCCGAGGCTGGAATCGGGCTTGCACCAGGGGCCGACATCGACCTTCGACTAGGATTGTCCGGCACCGATATGCGTCGCGTCATGCTATGTCTCGCTCTGGGCGCTGCCCTTCTCTCCTGCGCGTCGCCGGCCGCGCCTGTCGCGCCAGCGGCCCTTGCCAACGCGACGCCGCTCGATCCGCCGGCGTGGTTTGCGTCTGTGTACGCGGGCATGGAGCAGTGCTCGGGTCTCAAGGGCGACTTCGCGCGCATCCGGTGGTACCACGTTGCCGGATCTGAGGTGCGCGCACCAGAGGCCGGCGGGTATGCGGCCGCGATCACCTATCCGACGTTGCACACGATTGTCATCGCCGACTTCTACGCGAGCGACACGTTCGTGGTGCGGCACGAGGTGATGCACGACCTGGCTGACGTCACGTCGCATCCGCAGGAATGGTTCGATGGGCGCTGCGGCGACTTGATGCCGTGAAGTACTGGGGAAGCGGCGGCTGTCGCCGCCTTGGGGAAGCGCTGTGCTTGGGGAATCGGCGGCGCGGCCGCCTTAGGGAACTAGGGCGCGGGTCAAGGAAAGCTCGAGAGGCGACCCATTCCCCAAGGTCGCGTGAGCGACCGCTTCCCCAAGCACAGCGCTTCCCCAAGGCGGCGCCAGCCGCCGCTTCCCCATCAGGTT
>DATEKK010000001.1:0-42845 GCA_035277485.1 Gemmatimonadaceae bacterium | reverse complement strand
CAGCGGGGCCGGGTTTCAACCTCCCCCGCGTGTGAGAGTCTAACGACAGAGGCTCAAAGGATAACGACAAGGATACAAGAGATGGGGTCGTTCACATCCGACCTCAACGCCGCGCGCAGCGGCAACATCGACTGGCTTGCGTCGTTGAGGTCGGATGCGAACCGACCCCATCCCTTGTATCCTTGTCGTCATCCTTCACACCTAGAGCGAGGAAGCCCTCAATGCGCGCTTCCAGTGAGCCCTCACATCGCACTTCCACCGGAGCTAGCGCGCCGGGGTGTACCGACCTGCCGCCTCATTTTCCCGAAATTCCCCGAAGACCCCCCAAAAAAACCGCTTGGTCCGGCTGTGTCCCCGGGAGTGTCCGCTATCAAGTCGTGGATGCCTGGCCAAACAGCGGACGCAGATCAGGAGCAACTAACCGTTCCCAAGATCCGTTCAATCCGCCCAATCCGCGTTCCCCAGAACGAGGAAGCCCACCAGGCGGCGTTCGTGCGACCGGACGCAGTCTCCTCTGCTATCAGAAATTCGGACGGCGTTCACTGGTGCTCGTGACGCAACCAAGACGCGATCGCGACCTGAGCGCGGTTGTTGCGTACGAGATTTTAGTTGCAAAATGTGTCTAAGGACGAAGAGGTCCATCGTGGGATGGAGGCGCGACACATCACGCTCCGTGATGGCGCCTGCTCGCAACCCACCGGCATCGCCCGCTCGGGTCGGGGTCGTGACGGTGCGCGCGCGGTCGCTTCACTCGGTCGATCATTTCGCGCTTTGACGGCAGCCGAGAATCGGCAGCCGGTCCAACGGCCCTTGGGCGATGATGCCACGGCAGCGTAGCGCGGCGCAGCGGTAGGACGTGGGGTGTCTAACGGAGAGTGGCGGCGGTCCGGGCCCGGACCGCCGCCACTCGTCGCATCAGCCGCCGTCCGGTGCGGCGCCGTGCTTGGACCGGCGCGACTGCCAGATGAGGAGACCGCGCGCGACCGCGACGTTGTCGGCGGCGATTTCGTAGAGCGTGCGAAACGCGGCCGACTGCGTGGGCGCGCTGATCTCGGCGATGACGGGCGGCGCGTGTCCTTCGCGGCGGCGCGAATCGCTGCGCCGCTCCACCGCGAGCCGGCACGAGACCGAAGATCCCTCGGCGCTCGTCGCCTCGATCGTCACCAGGCCGCCACCGGGCAGCTCACGCAGATAAAGAAACACAGCAGTCGATCAGTCGAAGGCGAAGGTGTGCACCGACAGGGCGCCTGCCTAACGGTCTATTTGATACTTGCTCGCGTGCGTCGTTGTTTGCCGCCCGCTGTCGCACTAGCGCGGACGGCGGTCGCGGAGTTCCCTCGCGTGAGGCCATCGCGCCAGAGGTCGCCCATGCGCTCGAGCCGCTCCGGCATCGTCGCCAGCGTGAAGTCGTGCAGGTCGAGCGATTCGTCGACTTCCTCCCATGTGAGCGGAGCGGACACCGTGGCGCCCGGCTTCGCGCGCACCGCGTAGGCAGCCGCGACGCTCTTGCCGCGCGCGTTCTGCAAGCAATCAACGTATACGGTGCCCCGGGGCCGGTTGTCGAGAGCGCGCTCGACCGTAGCCTGCCGGGCGTGCTCCGCGACCACGCGTGCTGCCGCGTCCTGGGTGATTGCGAGCCCTGTGCGATACGACGTCGAGCGCGGCAATGGTACCGCGATGTGGATGCCTCGTGATCCGGACGTCTTGGGCGTCGAATGGAGTCCCATGTCATCGAGCGTGTGACGAAGCCAGAGTGCAACGCGCACGACCACCTTGAACGACGCGCCGGGTCCGGGGTCGAGATCGATGATCGCGTAGTCCGGATCATCGAGGCTCCCGATGCGCGACATCCATGGGTCGACGGAGATGCAACCCAGCTGAACGAGGTGCAGCAAGGTGGGCAGATCGCCGCCGACGAAGCGGCATTGCTGGCTGCCTTCGCCCGCGACGTTTTCCACGCGCACCGCATCGGGCACGTCGTCGGGGGCGTTCTGTTGAAAGAACAGCTCGCCGTTCACTCCGTCGGGCGTGCGTTTGAGCACGAGCGGCCGGTCGGCGATTGCGGGCAGAATGAATTTGGCGATGCGCGTGTAGTATCGCATCACGTCGCCCTTGGTCGCGCCAACGTCGGGGAAGAACACCTTGTCGAGGTGTGATACCTCGATGGACCGGCCCGGTGCGACTTCGACCATGCCCGAGCCGCGTTCGTGCTCTATGCGCTGGAGCTCCGTGAGCACGCTGGACGCAGACGCCGCTCGTGAGGGTGCGCGACGCGTGGATGGTCTCGTTCGGACCGTGCGTGAGCGACGAGCAGCCATTGGGACTCCAACCTGAAATCAGCGTGCACGGGCATGCGTAGCATCGAACAATTCGATGCACAAGATGTGCTAACGGTCCAAACAAAAAGCTCCGGCATCGTTGCCGGAGCTTTTTGGAATGGGGCGCTCGATAGCGGGATCAGAGCTTCTGCACCTCAGCTGCTTGGGGGCCCTTCTGGCCTTGCACGATTTCGAACTCGACTTGGTCGCCCTCGGCGAGCGACTTGAAGCCGTTGCCTTGAATCGCGCTGAAATGGACGAAGACGTCGGGGCCGCCTTCACGCGAGATGAAGCCGTACCCTTTTGCGTCGTTGAACCACTTCACGGTGCCCGTGATGCGAGACATGGTACCTTACCTCTCCCCCTTTGTGGGGTGAAACTGTGATGCGAGATCCCGCTCGAGAGACTGGAACCGCTCGGGTTCCAAGAGCCTGCCCAACGTGATCGTAGGACGAGCCGCAATTTAAACATCCGATTTTGGGGATGCCACGGCGGCATAGCCCAAATACTTCATGAATCGGGCCACTCCTGAAAACGCTGCAGCGCGTGGAAGGTCGAGAAATCTGTGCGGCCACGACCTTGGCGGCACAGCGCGTGATGCGCGACGAGCCGTGCGGACGAAACTTAGGCGGCGCCTGCTATGTATCGCGCGATGCGCCCGCAGTTCGCGCAACGCAGCGTGACGTGCGATCGCGGTGGAGGTGGTGTCGAGTCTGGATCGCGCACGATTTCGCCGGAGCAGGATGGACAGCTGAGAGGCATTCCGTTGCGGTCGTGCGAGATGAGTTGAAGGGCTTGGGCGGGGTTGTAGGTGGCTGGTCGGGGCTTGCGCATTGACTCCTCCAGAGTGACACACAGCGGTGTCCGTCGGCCGAGGGCGGACGCCGATCGAGCACGGATCGCTGGGGGCGACCCTAACCTCCTCGTCTCACATAGTAGAAACGCTCTTCGGCGCGAGAACGTTGTCGCGCCATCGCGGAACTACGGGAGGGACCGACTCGACGCGCGCGATCGCTGCTGTCTTGGCTGCGTCGTAGCGTCAGAATCGCTTCTACCGAATGATAACCGGAAAGTTCCGGCGTGCGACGGCGCTGGGTGCGCCGTATCCGGCTCTGGCGTATTAGCCGGTTATAACGGCATCGACTATTCAATTCACGTACACGATCTCGCCTTCGTCGTCGATGCCGAGCTCCTGCTGCATGCCGCACACGCCACAAATCTTCACCGCGTGCCATGCCTCGCCGAGCTCGTCTCGCAGGGCCGCAGAGGCTGGTTTGATCGTGAGCTTCTTGTAGCTGTACTCGCCACAGTTCTCACAGGCGTGCGCTTTGGCGATTCGCTCAGCGCGATCGCGTGAGATCTTGGCCAACGCGCTACTCCTTGGCTGTCGGCGGTGTCGCGGGAGGAGTCGACGCGTTGCTCGTCGATGAGATCGCGGCGCGCGCAGTTGGTTGACCGGCGGGTGTCGCGTCCGGTGCGGCCGCCGCGCGTTCGCCGACGCCGGTGCGCGCCATGAGCTCGCGGAGTCCGCCTAACGCGCCCATCACACCGGACGCTTCCGCCGGCAGGAAGATGGTCGACCCTTTGCCCTGGGTGAGCGCGGGCAGCGCCTCGAGATACTTGAGCCCGAGGAGATAGAGGGCGACATCGGTAGACGGCATCGCCGCACCGATACGCTGAATCGCCTGCGCCTCGGCCTCGGCCATGACCAACCGAGCTTGCGCCTGCCCTTTGGCGCGCAGCACGGCTGCTTCGGACTCGCCCTGCGCGCGGCTCACCTGCGATTGCTGGACACCTTCCGCCTCGAGAATCGCCGCGCGCTTGGATGCCTCAGCGTTAGTCACCGCGGCGCGACGCTCGCGCTCGGCGCGCATCTGCAGCTCCATCGATTGTTGGATGTCGCGCGGCGGCTCGATGGCTTGCAATTCGACGCGCGTGACATCGACGCCCCATCCAATGGACGCTTCTTCGATGATCTCGCGCATGCGCTTGTTGATCTGGTCGCGGCTCGCGAGCGTGCTGTCGAGCTCCATCTCGCCGACGATGTTGCGCAGCGTGGTGCGCGTGAGCGTCTCGAGTGCGAACGGGAGATTCTGGACCGCGTACGTCGCCTTCTGCGGATCGGCGATGCGGTAGTACAGCACGGCGTCGATGTCGATCGTGACGTTGTCCTTCGTGATCACCGGCTGGCTCGGGAAGTTGAGCACTTGCTCGCGCAGGTCGATGCGCGTGGTGGATCCCGACACGAGGCGCTTGGCGCCGCTCGGGTCGCTCATCGCGTAGCGCACGTCGATGGCGCGCGGGCGCTCGATGAACGGCAGCAGGATGTTGAGGCCCGAGCGCGCGATGCGATTGAACCTGCCTAACCGTTCGATGACCATCACCTCGGCCTGGCCCACCACCCGAAAAATGCGTGTGGCGCCGTACAGCGCGATCACGACGATGAAAGCGATCACGATGGCGGTCATGTGAGACTCCAGTCGAGAAATGGAGGAAGGTGGCGGTGGTCAGTACGTGCCATTCGTGTCGACCCAGCGGGCGATGAAGACGTTCGTCTCGTGCGGGTCGGCCGCGTTCCGGCTCGATGCCCAGACCAGCGAACGTCCGTCGGGACTGAATTGCGGGAAGCCATCGAACCCGGGATCGGTCGTGATCTGTTCCAGCCCCGAGCCGTCGACGTTCACCAGGTACAGATCGAAATTGCCGCTGTGCGGGTCCTTGTAATTGGACGAGAAGATGATGCGCGACCCGTCGGGTGTGAAGTACGGCGCGAAGTTGGCGCCGCCCAGGTGCGTGATCTGGTGCTGATCCGTGCCGTCCGCGTTCATTACCCAGATCTCCATCTTGTTCGGCCGCACGATCCGTTGGGCGAGCAGCGCGCGGTATGCGGCCAGCTCGGTGGAGTCGGTGGGGTGGTTGGCGCGGTAGACGATCTTGGTGCCATCGGGCGAGAAGAACGCGCCGCCATCGTAGCCGGGCGTGTCCGTCAGGCGGCGTACATGCGTGCCGTCGATGTCCATCGCGTAGAGATCGAGATCGCCGTCTTTGAGCGACGTGAACACGATGGTCCGGCCGTCCGGCGACAACGTGCCCTCGGCGGTGTAGACGCCGTAGCTCGTTAGGCGCTGAAGGTTCGACCCGTCGGCGTTGGCCGTGTAGATGTCGAACGGATCCAGTCCCCACACGTAGCCCTTGGACGGATCCGGTTTGGGCGGACAGGCGGTGTCGGCGGCGTGCGTGGACGCAAAGAAGATCCGTTTGTCGTAGGCGAAGAAATAGCCGCACGTCGTTTTGCCGGTGCCGGTCGACACGCGGTGCACGCCCGAGCCATCGACGTTCATGATGTACTGCTGGTCGCAGCTGCGTCCGTCGCGCGTGGACTGGAAGATCAGCTGCTTGCCGTCGTGGCTGAAATATGCTTCGGCGTTGGCGCCGCCGTGCGTGAGCTGACGGATGTCCGCGAGGTGCGGCTCGTGCGCAACGGGCACCGCCGGCGCCACTGTAGCGTTAGGCGCGGGGTGCCCACATGCGACCGCGGCCACGAGCGTGGCCGCGGCGACTCCGAACGGGGCTCTCATGCCCCCAAACTTACTGCTTTACGGGCGGGCTCGCGCCCTGAGCCAACGAGAACAGATCCTTCTGCGTGGCACCCTTGCTCAACAACTGCATGGCGCGCTGCAATTGCTTGTCGTCCGGAATCTGGCGGCGGAATTCGGTCGAATCGCCGAACGCGAGCTCGGCCACCTGGTTGCCGATCCACCGATCGATGAGCGGCGCGGCCGAATCGTACTGGGCGCGGTCGACCGTGATCTTCGCCGCTTGCAGGCGGCGATAGAACTCGTCGCGCCATTCCGGCTTCACCGTGAACGCCGGCGACACAGTGCCCTTGAGCTGCAGCGCGTAGCTGTACAACACGCCGCGAACCGCCGGATACTTGGGCGCGATCGCCTTGAAGAACTGCTGCTCCGGTGTAGAAATCGTGTCGTCGGAGACGATCACATCGGGCGTGATACCGCCGCCACCGTACACGATGCGTCCTGCATCGCTGCGATACGCCGGCCGGTTCTGCTTCACCGATTCCTTCTCGAGTGAGTCGGGCGGATTGTCATCGGGAGGGCTAACGCCCTGCAACGCGTCCGGATTCGCCGGCTTCCGATTCTTCTGAATGGAGCGGCCACTCGGCGTGTACCACTTTCCGGTCGTGAGCTTGAGCGCCCAACCGCCATCGATCGGGAAGACCGTTTGCACGAGTCCTTTGCCGAACGACGTCGTGCCAACGACCAGCGCGCGGTCGTGATCCTGCAGGGCGCCGGTGACGATTTCCGCGGCGGACGCAGAGTAACCGTCTACCATGACCACGAGCGGTACATTCTGAATGTGCTCGTCGTCGTGTGCCGTGTATACCTGCGGCGGACCTTGGCGCATGCGGACGCTCGCGATCTGTTGTCCGCTCTTGAGGAAGAGATCAGCGACCTGCAGACCCTGGTCGAGAATACCGCCGGGGTTGTTGCGCAAATCGAGCACGATCGACTTGGCGCCCTGCTTCACCAGGCCATTGACTGCGTTCTGAAGCTCGTCGGCCGCGTCTTCGTTGAAGGTCTGCAGCGGGATGTACGCGATCTTGTCGTTGAGCATGAGCGCGTACGGCACCGCTGGCACATGTATCTCGGCGCGCGTGAACGTGTAGTCGATTGGTTCGCTCACGCCGGGCCGCGAGAAGCGCACTTTGACCTGCGTACCCACGGTACCGATCAAGACATCGGACACTTGCTGCGATGACCAACCGCGTGTGGACGCGGTGTCGATGCCGACGATGTGATCGCCGTCTTGCACTCCCGCCGCTTGCGCAGGGCTGTGCGAGAAGACGTGGACGACAACGATCTGGCCGTCCTGATTCTCGATCTGCATCCCGATGCCGCCATAGCGGCCGGTGGATTGTGTCGAGAATCGCTTGAGCTCAGTCGGCGAGAAGAGCTCGGAGTACGGGTCGTGAAGTTGCGACACCAAGCCACGCGCGGCTTTCTCGTACAGCGCGGATGCGTCGACCGTATCGACGAACCGGTCGGACACGAGCGACATGACCTGGTCGAACACGCGGGCACCATCGTGCGCCGCGCGCTCCCGGAACTTGAACCCGCCGATCGCGACGGGGAGGAGCAGGGCGCCGGCGACGACAGTCGCCCGGAGTCGACGAGTCATGGGACCATCCCGGTGGAGGGAACAACGCACCGGAACGCCGGCGCGTCTGCTCTAAAAGATACGACTTCAGGGCGCGAATCGTTCCTCGCGCCCTTCCCTCCGTTCCGCACCGCTCATGCCGTGCCGAATGATGCGCCCCCCGCGGCTCCACCGTTTCCGCCTGCCTCGTTACCCGTGGCGAGCAACTGCTTCCACGTGAGCTCCGGTCCTTTCCGGAAACCCTTTTGCGTGATTTTCACGCCTTCGGGGGAGATCGCGACCATGTACGCTTGTCCTTCGATCTCGATCTCGCGCTTGAGCGTTTTCTCCAGCTTGGTCGCCATGTGTTGCTCTCCGTGGAGTCAGGATGGAAACAAGAGGTGACGGCATTCGCTGCTGTGCATCAGGTCGCCCGCGCCGACAAAACATAATCGACGAACCATTCGCGCCGGTGCTGGCGTACCGCGACATCGCGGAGCAGGCCTGCAGCCAACAGCATCTCGTGGGCCGGTTGAAGCACTCGCTGCAGGTGTGAAGGGTATCGTTGGGCGAGCGGAATTCGCTCGGCGAGCTCTGCAAGACCAACTCGCCAGGTCAAATTGCCCTCTTCTCGCGCCACCTCCATCAATCGGTAGAGTCGTCGAGCCACCGGTGACGACAGAGCCTGATAGTGCGGTGCAGAGAGCGATACGATGTGCCCGGCTGCAATGTTGGCCCGAGGGCCTGCCGCGAGCGTGACGACAGCCTCGCCGGGCTCGGCCGCGGCAATGGACGGGAAGAGCGTGAGCTGATCGCGGTCCAACATGCGCCGGCGCTCGATGAACACGGCGCTCAATATGTTGAAGCGGCTTTCCACGCTCGACCCGCTCGCGGCGTCGAAGTACGCGCCCTGCGACTCGAGCGTCGTGTGATTCAATCTCGCGAGCGCAGAGCGCAGCTGCTCGTACGTGCGCCCGTCGACGCGCCGGCCGATCGAGCGAAGAAATGCGTGGAGCGTGAAGCGCACCGTGCCATCTGCCGGCGCGCCCATGTCGTGATAGCGATGCCAGAGCTCGATGTACACGTCCTGATCGAAGGTGCCGGGTAATCGATCGCCGGGACGAGGGAGCACGCGCCAGCGCCCGCCCGATGGCGGTGCATACGCGATAGCGGAATCGTCGGCCGAGTCGCTGAGACGAAACAGCGGCAACGCTTCGAGCGAACGGTCGAGCGCGATGATGCGGGTGGTGATTCGTCGTCGCGCCGCGAGACTCATGCTCTAAGGTAGGGGTAGGCAGGCGTAACGGGCCAGATGAGTCCGATGGTTCATGCGTCATCCCAGTCGGATCACCTGACCGCTAACGGCGCGTGAGGCGTCCGAACAGAGCCACGATACGGCGGCGGCTACGTCTTCGCGCTCCACGTATCGGGTTTTGTCGCCCATGCTGGAGAGATTCGCTTCGGTGCGAATGGCGGTCGGCGCGAGTGCGTTGGCGCGCACGCCGTTCGCGCGTTCCTCCTCTGACACGGCGCGCATGAGCGCGATGACGCCGCTCTTGGCCGCTGCGTACGCCCACATGCGTGCGACATTGGCACCGGGGAGCGCCGCGGCGGACGCGAAGTAGACGATGGATCCGCGTGCGGTCCTGAGCAGCGGCAACAACGCGCGCGTCGCGAGAAACGCGGTTGCGAGGTTGATCGTGCGCTGCGTGTTCCATACGTCGGCGGTGCTCTCGGCGACGGGGCCCGACATGGCGAATCCGCCCGCGATGTTGACGAGCGCGTCGAGTCGCGGCGGCGAGCCGGCGATAGCGGCGACGCTGCGCGCAAGCGCCGCGACCTGCGTCTCGTCCGACAAGTCGCACGCGAAGGGTTCGGCATCGTGTCCGGCGGCGCGGAGATCATCGACGCGCGCGTTGGCTTCGTCGGCGCTGCGCGCGACGGCGATGATGCGCATGTCATTTTCGGCGAGCGCGCGCGCGACGACCTCGCCGGTTTGTCCCGTCCGGCCGATTCCGGTGACCACCGCCAGTCGATGTGCGTGCTGCGTCATCGCCGTGCTCCGTTTTGCACCGCGTGAGCATGGGGTGGGCAGGGCGTTGTGGCAAGGCCGTTCCTCCCTGCCCTACGGCGTGGCAGATAGCTTTGGACATGGCCCGCCGCTCCGATGGCGCGCTCATGCGCCTCTTTCATCCGATCGTGCGCGCGTGGTTTCGCGACGCGTTCGGAAGTCCGAGCGAGCCGCAGCGATTGGGCTGGCCGGCGATCGCGAGCGGCGCGCACACGCTGATTCTGGCGCCGACGGGGACGGGCAAGACGCTGTCCGCGTTCCTGTGGGAGATCGACCGCCTGATCACGCGCGGGCTCGATGCGCCGCTGCCTAACGCGGTGCAGATCCTGTACATCTCGCCGCTCAAGGCGCTCAGCAACGACATCCACCGCAACCTGGAGGTGCCGCTCACCGAGCTCAGGCTGCGCTTCGAGGAAAGCGGCCAGACGTTCCCGGAGATTCGCGTTGCGGTTCGCACGGGCGACACACCGGCCGGTGCGCGCGCGCGCATGGTGCGCCGTGCGCCGCACATTCTGATCACGACGCCCGAGTCGCTGCACATCATGCTGACCACGGTCAAAGGCCGGGGGATGTTCTCGATGGTTCGGGCCGTGATCGTGGACGAGATTCACGCTGTCGCGGGGACGAAGCGCGGCGCGCACCTGGCGCTGTCCCTCGAGCGTCTGGAAGCCCTGTGCGAGACGCCGCCGCAGCGCATCGGTCTCTCGGCGACGCAGCGTCCGTTAGACGAAATCGCGCGGTATCTGGGCGGGTGCGAGACGCGGGCCGAGGGCGATGCGCCGGCGTTTCGGCCGGTGAGCATCATCGACTGCGGGTTGGTGAAGCGAATGGCGCTCGAAATCGCGTCGCCGGCGCCGGAGGGGACGATGGTGCCGGGCGGCGTGTGGCCTCGCGTGGCGGAGCTCGCGCTGGCGAAAATTCGCGGCGCTCGCACGACGCTCATCTTCGTCAACAACCGCGGGCAGGCAGAGCGCATGGCCGCGCGGATCAACACACTCGCGGGCGAAGAGCTGGCGCGGCCGTATCACGGCTCGTTGTCGCGCGAGCGCCGGCTCGGATTGGAGCGATCGCTCAAGGCGGGGGACGTGCGCGCGCTGGTGACGACGAGCTCGCTCGAGCTCGGCATCGACATCGGCTCCGTGGATCTGGTGCTGCAGTTGCAGAGTCCCAAGCGCGTGTCGGCGGGCCTGCAGCGCGTGGGGCGCGCGGGCCATTCGTTAGGCGAATCGAGCCACGGCGTGTTCGTGCCGACGTTCCGGGACGACTTGCTCGAGATGGCGGCGATCGTGGAAGCCATGCGCGAAGGCGACGTGGAGCCCACGCGCGTCCCGCAGAACGCGCTCGACGTGCTCGCGCAGATTCTCGTGGCCATGGCATCGGTGGACGACTGGCAAACGCCGGACGCGTTCGCGCTCGTGCGGCGCGCCTACCCGTACCACAGGCTCGGACGCGCCGCGTTCGACGAAGTGCTGTCGATGCTGTCCGGCCAGTATCCGGCCGAGGTGACGGCGGACATGCAGCCGCGGCTCACGTGGGACCGGGTCGCCGATCAGATCCGCGGCACGCGCGCGAGCCGGTTGCTCGCCGTGGTGTCGGGCGGCACGATCCCCGACCGCGGGCTCTACACGGCGGTGCTGCCCGACCGCACTCGGTTAGGCGAGTTGGACGAGGAGTTCGTGCACGAGTCGCGCGTCGGCGACGTCTTTCAGTTAGGCTCGGCCACCTGGCGGATCGGGGCGATCGAGCACGACCGCGTGATCGTCACGCCCGCGCCGGGCGCGCCCGCACGCATGCCCTTCTGGCACGGCGAGTACGCGGCGCGGGCGGCGTCGATCGGACGCCGGGTTGGAGCGCTGCGCCGCGAGCTTGCCGCGCTCGCGCCCGATGATGAGCCGAGGGCCGCGGCGCTCGCGGCCCGGTTAGGCGCCGACCTCGCGTCCACGGGCGAGCTCCGCGACTACGTGGCCGAGCAGCGCGCGGCCACCGGCATCGTGCCCGATGAGCGCACGGTGGTCGTGGAACGCTTCCACGATGAAATGGGCGCCGTGCGCATCGTGATCCACTCGGTGTTCGGCGGGCGCGTGAACGCGCCGTGGGGCATGGCGCTCGCCCAGCGCGTGCGCGACGCGCTCGCCACCGGGGACTGCCAGGTGCAGACGAGCGACGATGGCATCTTGCTGCGCCTGCCCGAGACCGGCGCCGCCCTCGACGTCCAGTCGCTGCTCCGCCTCACGGCAGGGGACGCGGAGCAGCGGCTGCTCGATGAGATCGGCAACACGTCGCTGTTCGGCGCGCGCTTCCGGATGAACGCCGCCCGGTCGCTCGTGCTGGCGCGCGGCGGAGCGCGCCGGCGGATGCCGCTCTGGCTCCAGCGGCTGCGCGCCCTCGATCTGCTCGACGCCGTGCGCGGATTCCCGACCTTCCCGCTTCTCGTGGAGACGTACCGCGAAGTGCTCGACGATGCGTTCGACCTGCCGGCGCTGCGCGAGGTGTTGGACGCGATCGGCGCCGGCCGCATCACCGTGCGCGCCGTAGAGACCGACGGGCCGTCGCCCTTCGCGGCCGGCCTGCAGCTCGGCTTCGTGATGGACTGGCTCTACGCCGATGACTCGCCGCGCGCCGAGCGCACGGCCGCGCTGTTGTCGGTGGACCGGGCTCTGTTAGGCGACGTACTGGCCGATGGCCTGTTAGGCGGAGAGGCCGACGAGGAGACGCGTCGCGCCCTCGACGAGGTCGTGGCCGAGCGCCGCGGGACGTCGGAGCGGCGGCGCGCCCGCAGCGCCGACGAGCTCGCGCACCTGCTCGACCGCGCCGGCGATCTCACGATCGAGGAGCTGCGGGAGCGCATCTCGCCCCCCGAGGCGTGGACCGCGGCGCGCGACCCCGTAGACGAGCTGCTCGCGAGCGGGCGCGTCATCGTGATTCCGTTCGCCCCCGCGGATGCGGCGCTGCGGTGGCGCGCGATCCTCGTCGAAACATTTCCGCGCTACGCGTCCGCGTTCGGCGAGGAGACACTCGAGCGCATTCGCGCCGGCGCTGCGCTCGCGGAAACGTCCGCCGATGTCGTGGTGCCCGGCGCTTTCCGGCACGCGTCGCTCGAAGCGCGCGCCGCAAAGCGAGAGATACTGGCCAAGTTCGTATCGCTCGCGGGCCCGGTGACGGCTGCGGAGGTCGTGGCACGCTACGGCTGGAGCGACGACTGGGTGACCGGTATTGTCGCCGAGTGGGAGCGCGCGGGTCGTGTGGTGCGCGGCCGTTTCCGCCCTCACGTGCGCGGCACCGAATGGTGCACGACCGGCATCGTCGAGCGTGCGCGCCGCCGTGCGCTGGCGACGTTGCGGCGTCAGATCCGCGCCGTCGATCTGGGCACCTTCGGCGCGTTTCTCCGGCGCTGGCAGCACGTCGATCCCCGCGATCGCCTAACGGGCTCACCGGGCCTCGAGGCGGCGCTGCACGAGTTGTCCGGCATGCCGCAGCCGCCGGATCGTTGGGAGCGCGACACGCTGCCGTCGCGGCTGGATCGCTACGAGCCGGCGTGGCTGTCGCAGCTCGCGTCATCGGGCGAGCTCGAATGGGCCGGCAGCGGGCGAGTGACGGACGCGGGCGTCACGACGCTCGCCGCGATCCGATTTTTCCCGCGCGGTGAGGAAAGCATCTGGCTGTCACAGACGGCAGCGCCGCTCACGCCCGATGCCCAACGCGTGCGCTACACGCTGGCCCAACGGGGCGCGTCGTTCTTCGGCGATCTCGCATCGGCAACAGGACTCGGCGGCGCCGCGCTCAGGGATGCGCTGCGCGAGCTCGTGGCTTGTGGCGTCGTCACGAACGACACGATGGAGGCAATGCGGGAAATCGTCAGAATGCGGCCGCTGCCGCAGCGTGAGTCGCCGTCGGACGCATCCCGCTGGCCATCCGAAATCTCCGGTCTCCGCGAATCCCCCGTCGTGCAGCGTCGTGTGTCGGCGTATCGGTTGCCCAAGTGGCGAAGGCCCGACATGCCCGGACCCCGCAGCGGTTGGGTGGGCCGGTGGTCGTTGATCGACGTCAATGACGCAGACCGACCTCCCGAAGACGAGCACGCCGAAATAGTGGCGCGACGCTGGCTCGATCGATACGGCATGGTCACCAGCGACTGGTGGCGGAGGGAGCGTCCACCGGTCGCGTGGCGCTCGGTTTACCGCGAGCTCAAGCGACTCGAGCAACGCGGTGAAGTGCGTCGCGGCTATTTCGTGGAAGGCCTCGCTGGAGCCCAGTTCGCGCTGCCGGCGGCGGTCGAGCTTCTGCGCGGCGTGCGTGAGGAGACAACGGGCAGGGACTCGCCGATGGTGGCGATCGCAGCGTCGGATCCGTCCAACGTGTTCAACCTCGTTCTTCCTACGCGTACCGCGGCGCCCCTCGAACACCCCAAAGGTCGCGGCGCAGTGCTCGTGCTCCGTGGCTCATTCGTGATTCTGTCCGCCGAATACGCGGGCCAGCGTGTCACCGTGCGGGCGGACGCCGAGGAGGCGGACGTGACCGCGGCCGCGCGGCTGTTGGCCGAGTACGTACAGCGCCGGCGGTCCTCGACGGGCCTAACGAGACGGCGGTGCACGGTGGAACGGATCGACGGCGATGCGGCGGCTGGCAGCCGGTGGGCCGGCGCGTTTGCCGCGGCGGGTTACCGGCGGATTCCGCGCGGCCTCGAGTTCGAGCCCCTCTCCCGCTGAGGCACGGCGGGCTCCGCGCCTAACGGACGACGGTCAGCGGATGTCGTCGCGGCCCAACGTCGCCCGCACCGCTTCGCGCATGGCGATCACCGCGTCGTCCCGCGATGCCGGCGAGTCGTCGCGGACGTGGAGCTCGATCCCGTTGGCGACCGTGATGCGATGCCACACGCCTTCGGTGGCGGCGTCCTGGGCGACGACGGTGTCTGTGCCCATCGTGAGCGCCGGCGCGAGCGATGCCGCGACGCGACGCTCGAGCGCGTCACCCGTGAGCTCGCGCATCTCGTCGCGAATTTTCTCCAGTGGCTGCCCCTCGCGCTGACGGATCTTCACGAACAGCAGCTGCAGCAGATGGCGGTAGCCGTACGTGGCCGACGTACCCGTTCCTTCCGGTCTATCGAGGAGACCGCTCGCGACGTAATAGCGTACCGCTCGCGCACTCGGCTCCGCGCGAGCGGCGGCGTTGGTGGGACGCATCGCTGCGGCGTTGACGAGCGACGTCGCGTGGCCAGCCAGTCCGCGAGCATTCCACGGCGCGTGCCGGCCGTGCGCTCTGAGTAGCGGGACTGGTGAATCAGACATGGGCAAAGAATAACGGACGCGCCAGTTACGCGACAGGAGCGCGCGTATCGAGAGTGACAAACGACGAGCGGCGAGGCGCAAGGCGCCTCGCCGCGATGCCGCTGCCGAAAGGTCGGGCTACTTTCTCTTGCGAGCGCCGGCCTTACGACCTGCCTTCTTCGCCGACGACTTTTTGCGCGCTGCCTTCTTCCCCCCGGACTTCTTTTTGGCCGCAGCGCGACGCGGCGCTTTCTTCGCCGCCTTCTTCTTCGCTTTTTTGGCGGCAGGCTTGGGTGCGGCCTTCTTGGCTGCCGGGGTCGGCTTTGGCGCTGGTGCCTTCGCCGCCGGCGCCAACTTCTTTGCCGGCGGACGGCTTGCAGACCCCATGCCGCCAGCCGACGGAGTGGCTGGCGTGCTGACGATGGTCACTTCTTCCTCGACCTCACCACCTTCTTCGTCCATCCCGCCCTCTTCGTCTTCCTCGTCCTCATCCGTGCTGTCCCACAGATCATCGCTGTGGGTTTTCATTCCCCAGCCGCTCGTCTCTTCCTCCTCCTCATCATCATACGACGAGCCGCCGCCACCATATCCGATATCTTCTTCGTCGTCATCGTGCTCGGAGAGGTGGAGCTTCTCGTTGTACTCGTCACCGCGCGGCATGATTGCCTCCTGTCGTGTTGTCGCGTAGCACGTGGTGCTGCGGGTATATGCTCGTTGTTGGAACCGAATGGGGAGCTCGCAGCCTCGCGTCACGCACCCCCCGCCAGAAGCTCCCAATACAACACATCTCCCGATCCGTCAAGACGAGGGCCAACGGAGAGTCGCGCCCGGAACTCCGACTGCCTCACGCGGACCCGAGATGCGCACCAAGACGCGTCTCGGGTCCCGTTGGTCAATCGCCCGTGGCCGGCAGCGGGGCGCCCTCGGCCGGCTGCGGTTCGAAGGCATGCAAGCGCCGCTGCAACGAATCGAGATATGTGTAAATCACCGGCGTCACGTACAGTGTCACCAGCTGTGAAAACGCGAGGCCGCCGCACACCGCGATGCCGAGCGGTCGCCGCGATTCCGCACCTGCTCCGGTGCCGAGTGCGATCGGCAGGGTGCCCATCAGGGCGGCCATCGTGGTCATCATGATCGGGCGGAAGCGGACGGAGCAAGCCTCGAGAATGGCGTCATGCGCCGACTTGCCCTGGCCGCGCTCGGCTTCGATGGCGAAATCGATCATCATGATCGCGTTTTTCTTCACCAACCCAATGAGCATGATGATGCCGACGAACGCGTAGATGCTCAGATCGGTGTGAAAGATGAACAGCGAGAGCAGCGCGCCGAATCCGGCGAACGGCAACCCTGACAAGATCGTGAGCGGGTGGACGAAGCTCTCGTAGAGGATACCAAGCACGATGTAGATGACGACGACTGCCAGCACGAGAAGGCCCAACAACCCGGCCTGCGCCTGTTGAAACGCCTGCGCCGTTCCCGAAAACGCCGTCGACACGCTCGCCGGAAGGATCTCGCTGGCCGCCTGCTGCACGCGCCCCACCGCGTCGCCCAGCGACACGCCGGGTGCCAAGTTGAACGACAACGTCACCGACGGCAGTTGTCCCGAGTGATTCACCGTGAGCGGTCCGATGTCGGGCGACAAGCGCGCCACCGCGGACAGCGGCACGAGATCCCCGTTGCTCGATTTGACGTACAGGAGATTCAGCGCCGACAGGTCGCGTTGATACTGATCCTGGAGCTCCATCACGACCCAGTACTGGTTGTTCGACGTGTAGATTGTCGACACCTGTGCCTGTCCGTACGCATCGTACAACGCGTTCTCGATCTGCGACGCGTTCACGCCTAACGACGATGCGCGGTCACGATCGATGGCCACATTCACCTGCGGGTTCTTGATCTGGAGGTCGGTCGTCACGTCCTGCAGACCCGGGATGTTCTGCATGCGGGCCAGTAGCTTGTTGGACGCCGCATACATCGTTTGAATGTCGGCGCTCTGGAGCGTGAACTGGTACTGACTTTTGGTCGAGTGTCCGCCAATGTTGATCGCCGGCGGATTCTGGAGATAGACCCGCATGCCGGTGAGCGACGCGAATTTCTTTTCCTCCTCCTGGAGGATCTGGTCGGCGCTCAATTTGCGCTGGTCGAGGGGCTTGAGGTGCAGCAGAACACGACCATCGTTGATCGTGTTGTTCGGTCCGCCCGTGCCTACGGAGACCATGTAATCGGAGACATTCGGGTCTGCCTGGATGATCTTCGAGACCTGTTCCGAATGCGCGACCATGGCGTCGAACGACGTGCCTTCCGCCGTCTCGGTCGTTCCGAACAGAAAGCTCTGGTCTTCGCTGGGCAGAAAGCCTTTGGGCGTGACCACGGCGAGCAGTCCCGTGCCGAGCAAAATCAGGACGGCGAACACGAGCACCTTGCGGCGGTGGTCCATCGCCGTGCGCAGTGTCCGTTCGTAGCCCGCGAGTACACGCTCATAGATTCGCTCGGTCGCATTGAAGAAACGGCCGTGCTCCTCGCCGTGATGCGATTTGAGGAATCGGCTGCACAGCATCGGGGTGAGCGTGAGCGAGACGAACCCCGAGACCAGAATGGCGACGCCGATCGTCACCGCAAATTCGTGGAACAGACGGCCGATGAGGCCGCCCATGAACAGAATCGGGATGAACACGGCTACGAGCGACATCGTCATCGACAAGATCGTGAAGCCGATCTCGCGCGACCCATCGAGCGCGGCCTGGAACACCGGTTCGCCCATCTCGATGTGCCTAACAATGTTCTCGAGCATGACGATGGCGTCGTCGACGACGAAGCCCACCGACAGCGTGAGCGCCATCAGCGACAGGTTGTCCAGACTGTAGTTCAGCAGGTACATCACGGCGAACGTGCCGACTAGCGACATCGGCAGCGCGAGGCTCGGAATCACGGTCGCCGAGACGTTCCTGAGGAACAGGAAGATCACGAGCACGACCAGACACAGCGTGAGGAAGAGCGTGAACTTCACGTCCTTCACGGACTCGGCGATCGATTCCGAGTGGTCGTGCAGCACGCTGACCTTGACGGAGGGCGGGAATTCTTCCTCCATCTGCTTGAGCGCCTGCTTGACGCCGGTCGCCACCTGCACCGTGTTCGTGCCCGGCTGGCGCTGAATGGCGAGCACGATGGCGCGCGCACCATTGTACCAACTCGCCTGGTGCGAGTCCTGGACACCGTCCACGATGTTGCCAATGTCCTGGAGCCTAACGGGCGCGCCGTCGCGGTAGGCGACGATCATCGGACGGAACGCCTTGGCGTCCTGAAGCTGCCCGTCTGCCTGCACCGTGTAGGCTTTGTTCGCGCCCCACAGCACGCCGGTGGGCAGATTCACGTTCGCATTGTCGATCGCATTGACCACTTCATCGATGCCGATCTTGCGAATGGCCATCGCCTGCGGATCGAGTTGCACGCGCACCGCATACTTCATCGAGCCGTACACTTGCACCTGCGCGACGCCGGACACGGTCGAGAGCCGTTGGGCGAGATAGGTCTCGGCGTATTCGTCGAGCTGCGACAGTGGGAGTGTTTTCGATGTCAGCGCGAGGTAGATAATCGCCGATGCCGACGGATCGACCTTCTGATATGAAGGCGGAATGATGTTCTGCGGCAGCTGTCGCAACGTTTTCGAAATCGCCGCCTGCACATCCTGCGCGGCCGCGTCGATGTTGCGGTCGAGCGTGAACTGCAAGACGATGTTCGTCGAGCCTTGGCTGCTGCTCGACGTCATCACATCGATACCGGCAATGGTCGAGAACTGCTTCTCGAGCGGCGTCGCAACCGCTGACGCCATCGTTTCGGGGCTCGCGCCCGGCAGGCTCGCGCTGACGTTGATCGTCGGGTAGTCGACCGTCGGCAGATCGCTGACGGCGAGTTGACGATATGCAACGATCCCGAAGATCAGAATGCCCATCATGACGAGCGTCGTCATGACGGGCCGCCGAATCCAGATTCCCGCGATATTCATCAGGGCCTCGGCTGATCGCCGTTAGTCGCGCCTTGGATTTGCACCTTCGTGCCATCGGTGATGCGGAGTTGTCCGTCCGTCACCACCGTTTGGCCCGGAGTGAGCCCTTTCTCTATGATCGACATGTCACCCGCCGTGCGCTCGACCTGTACCTGCTGTTGCTCGGCGATGCCGTTCGCATCGATGGTAAAGACCGACGTCCCTGTTTGGCTTTGCACGACCGCTGTTGTCGGGACCACGACGGCGCCCTTCTCCACATAGAGCTCGAGTGCCACGTTCACGAACTCGCCCGGCCAGAGCACGGCATCCGTGTTCGGGAATCTTGCTTTCATCATGATCGTTCCCGTGGTCGTGTCCACCGCGTTATCGAGGAACGACAGAGTACCGCGGCTGGGCGCGCCGAGTCCGGTCGCCGGCTGGGCAACAACACTCAACGTATCACTCTGGTATTGCCGAATGCGGGGGAGATGCACGGCTGACACGGCGAAGCGCGCCATGATCGGGCGAATCTGATTGATCACCACGAGTGGCGTGCCGGCCGCATGCACGAGGTTGCCTTCCTTGAGCAGGATCGCGCCGGCGCGGCCCGAAATCGGCGAGCGAATCGTGGCGTACTCGAGATTGAGCTTCGCCGTTTCGACCAGCGCTTGGTCCGCGTTGACAGTTGCCTTACCTGACAACGCGTTCGCCTTCGCCTGATCGTACTGCTGCTGCGTCACGTAGTCCTTCTGCACCAGTTGGGCGAAGCGCTGCTCGTCCTGGAGTGCCGTGGTGAGCTGCGCACTGTCTTTGGCGAGTCCGGCGCGGGCTTGCTGCAAGGCCGCCTCGAACGGACGCGGATCGATCTGGAACAGCACCTGTCCCTGCTTGACGTCATCGCCTTCCTTGAAGTCGATGTGCGTCAGGATGCCGCCGACTTGCGCAGACACGGACACCGTCTGCAGCGGTTCGACGGTGCCGGTGGCGTCGATCTCGTACGGCACGTCACGTTTCTCGACGCGCGCGGCGGCCACGGGCACCGCCGCCGATGCCGCCTTCTTGGGATCCTTGCACGCGACCAACAGCAACAGGACGCCGAGGGCGGCGATCGCACTCCGCCGCGACGTCACCGAGTGCCGGGGTCTGCGCACGACTGCAATATCGATCATTGTGGGGGCTTCGATTGTGTGGTATCGGGCGTGAGATGGATCGGGCTACGGCCGTGCACGTCGAGGATACCCGCGTCGTGTGACAACTGCACCAACGACGTTTCCCACGTCCACCGCGCTTGAACCTGCTGCGCTCGGGCGCTCGCTAACGCGGCTTGTGCCGTGAGCAAGTCGAGCACGCTTCCGACGCCCTGCTTGTAGCGGCCGAGCGCGACGTCTTCCGACTCCTTGGCGCTCGCCAACAGATCGTCCGCCGAGCTCACGCGTTTGGTCGACGTCAGCAGTGTTTGATACGAGCTGAACACGTCGAAGATCACTTGCTGCCGCGTCTGGTCGAGCCGCGCGCCGGCCGCGTCGCGCTCGGCTTCGGCGGCGCGTTGATTGTACTCGCGGCTGAACCCGTCGAAAATCGGAATGCTGAGCCCGAGCGAGAGCGTGTAGCTGTCGGCGCCGTTCGAGAGGGCCTTGGAATACGTGCGGGCGCCGGTCCCGTTGAGCATGAGCGACGGCAGGCGCGTCGCGCGGACGACACTGATGTTCGCCTTGGCCTGCTCGTACTGCGCTTGCGCGGCAGCGAGGTCGGGGCGATCGCGCAGCGCCATCGAGATGAGCGTGTCGACGCTGTCGGCGATCGCCGGCACCGTTGTCGGCAACGTAGGCGGCGACAGGTCGTACGGCGTGTTGGCCGGCAAGCCTAACGCAAGCGCGAGCGTGCCACGAGTCGTGGCGAGCTGGCCCTGTGTCGTTTCCAGGTCGAGCTCTGCCTGCGACACTGCTGTCTTGGCCTGGAGCTCATCGGCAATGGTAGCGAGTCCCACCTTGTGCCGCTCCTGCGCCGCCTCGAGGTTCGCCTGCGCGTCCTTGAGCGTGCTCTCCTGCGCCGTGACGAGCGCCTTCGCCGCCATGTAATTGAAGTATGCCGTCTCGGCCTGCAATACGGTGTTCTGGATGGTCAGGTTGTGCGTCCAGTCCGCCGCGAAGAGCGCCTGCTTGGCCGACTCGATGCTCCCGGAGCGGCCGCCGAAATCGAACACCAGATACGAGATCGTAACGCTCGGCTCGAGGGTCTGTTGCTGGACTGCGGCGCGACCCTGCGTGGCGACGGTCTTGAGCGTCGTACCCGTGACGTCGCCATCGATCGTCGGCAGGTAATTGCCGCGCGCCGATCCGTACGTGGCCGCGGCCGCGCGTGCGTTAGCCCACGAGATCTGCGTGGCCGGATTGTTGCGCAACGCGAGGTCGACGATGTCGGCGAGCGACAGCGTTTGCAGGCGCTGCTGGATGTCCGACGGAATCTCGACTTTCGCGTGGCTGCTGGTCGTGTCGCGCTTCATGTGCTTGGGCGGCGTCCAGTTCTGCGCGGACGAGGGTGCGGCGCCCGCCACGCCGTCAACCGACGGAGTGTGCACGCAAGAGGCGACAACGAAACACGCGCCGGCAGCGGCGGCGCAGGCTCGCGCGCGCTGCCGGGCGACTGAGAGCGAAGGATTCACAACACAAACTACGTATAGCGGTACTCCCGTGTTGGTAACGGCGGGAGCCCGGCTATTGTTGGGTCTGCTTGAAACGGGGGCCCGCGTCAGGCGGGCGTGTCGTCTATGTAGACGAGGGTCTTCCGGCGCAGGACGATACGCCGCAGCACGTCGTACACCGTTGCGTCGAGGAGTTGCCCGACGCTGGTCGCCATGTACTCGACCGCCTCTCGTGGAGACATGGGGTCGCGGTAGGCGCGACGCGAGGTGAGCGCATCGAATGTGTCGGCGGCGCACAAAATCCGACCACCCAGCGAAATATCGGTGCCGGACAAACCGCGCGGATAGCCGCCGCCATCCACGTGTTCGTGATGGTCGTGGATGTAGTCGAGCACCACGCCCAGATGCTGCAACGGAGCGAGGATTTCCATCCCGATGCGCACGTGGTCCTTCACGTGCGCGAATTCCTCAGGCGTCAGCTTGCCCGGTTTGTTCAGGACTTCCTCGCGAATGCCGATCTTGCCCACGTCGTGCAGATGGCCCGCCATGCGAATTGCCTCGATCGTATCGGCGTCGAGCGAGAGGCCGTCGGCGATCGACGCCGCGAGCTCCGCGACGCGTTGCGAATGTCCCCGCAGATAGATGCTCTTGGCTTCCATCGCGTTGATGAGCGTTTCCGCAACGCTCACCGTGAGCGATCGCAGCGCCGCCTGTTCGTGCTCGAGCTCTTTGGTGCGACTCGAGACTTCATCGCGGATCAACTGCTCGACGCGGCGCTGCTCCCGCACGAGCGTGCGCTTGTGCAGCGCGCGTTCGAGCGCGCCCTCGAGCTGCTGCAGCTCGACGGGTTTCACGAGATAATCGAACGCGCCGCCCGACAGCGCCTCAGTGGCAGTCCCCGCATCGTTGACGGCGGTGAGCATCACCACCGCGAGATCGGGATCTTCGGCGAGCGCCTTGTGCAGCACGTCGAGACCCGTCATGCCCGGCATGCGCACGTCGCAGAGCATGATCGTGAACCGCTCGCGTCCCAGGATGCGCAAGGCGGCCGCGCCGGATGACGCGTTCTCCACCTCGAATCCGCGCGTGCTCAGAAACCGCGTGAGCGCGTTGCGAATGGAGTCTTCGTCGTCGACGACGAGCAGACGCTTCGCGATGCCCGGCGCATCGGCGGCGTCCAATGTCGCGTCGACGCTGTGGTCCAGCGGAGGATACGGCGATGCGAGTCGCATCAGGATGTCCGACCGCGGCTCGGGGACGCGACGTGGTCCGGACTCGCTGCGAGGTTAGGCATCGGCAACCGGTGGACGCGTGGGTCGGACCTGGACGCCGCGACGTGTAATGGAGGCTGTCACGACTCGAACGATAACTGCGGGGATGCTCGGTGGGAGACGATTCGTAAAGATGGCGAGCAACCCGGCGGTTGGATTAGCGAACTCTCACTCGTCCACGAATTCAACCGCGACCTCGCGATCGATCACACGCGCCTGCACGCCGCGGGACAACAGCTCGCGCACCGCGCGACGGCCCGCCTCGCCGTAGTCGAGCGTCCAATCGTTCACGTACATGCCGACGAACGTGTCCGCGCGGGAGCGGTCCAGACCGCGTGCATAGCGCATGGCGTGATCGAGCGCTCCGGCGCGATGCGCCAGACCGTACGCGATACTCGCCCGCAGGTCGCGCGAGATGCGCTGCGTGAGTGCGGGCCCCAGATCCTTGCGCACGACGTTTCCGCCTAACGGAAGCGGCAGGCCGGTCTCGCCGTACCACCATTCGCCCAGGTCGACCACGAGGTGCAGACCGCGGTCCCCGAACGTGAGCTGGCCTTCGTGGATGAGCAGCCCCGCGTCGACCGTGCCGTCGACGACCGCGTCTTCAATCTCGTCGAAGCGCGTGAACACCGGCTCGAACTCTTTCTCGTAGAGGCGCAGCGCGAGATACGCACTGGTGAGCGGGCCCGGAATCGCGATGCGCAGCCCGCGCACGTCCTTGCGCTCGAGCGGCGTGCGGGCCACGAGCCGGGGGCCATAGCGATCGCCCATCGACGCGCCGTGCGGAAGCAGCGCATATCGGTCGGCGATGTGCGCGTAGGCGTGGATCGAAACGGCGGTGACCTCGAGCTCCGCGCGGAGCGCGCGCTGGTTGAGCGTTTCGATGTCCTGCAGCTCGTGCACGTAGCGCACGTCGCCCGTGTCGATCTTGCCAGCGGCGAGCGCGTAGAACATGAACGCGTCGTCGGAATCAGGGCTGTGGGCAACGCGAATGGTGCGGACAGGCATGGCGTGGATGCGAGTCTGTGAAAAGGTGGAGCGTGCGCGACGTGGTCAGCGCACAGTCTTCTTTGCTTGATCGATGGCCGCCGCAATCTCGGTTTGGTGCCGCTCATACTCGGGGCGCTTCTTCGCCAGCTCCGACGCTTGCGCCGCGACGAGCCGCTGCTGCATGCGTTGGGCAGTCGCGCTGTCGCCCGCGTCGCGCGCGGTCGAGATGGCGAGGATGAGCCCCAGAAGATGAGTGGAGTCTTGCGCGAGAATCGTGTCGGCCTGCGCTTGCGCTACTGGCGCTGCGCCCGCCACTTCCGCTATGCGCCCCATGTCGTAGCGCGAATCTGCGTCCTGGCTCGGCAACATCATGTACGCCGAGATGCCCATTTGCGCAAAGAAGGCAGCGCTGTCTTTCTTGCCCTCGGAATCGAGCCGCATGATGCGATCATACAGACGGTCGGCGCGCTCACGCGGCGAAAGCGACGAGATGTCGGGCCCGCGGACCGGTTGCACACCGTTGCCGTCGTCCGGAGGTGCTGCGGTGGCGTCTGGGGTCGCTGCCACGGCGGACGGCTGTCGGCCGAAATGCTGGCCGGCCACGAGCGCGATGAGCGCCAGGAGCGCGATGCCCGCGACCGCCCATGGGAGTGCGGCGTTGAACCCACCGTGTTCGGTGGGTGCATTGGCAGGCCCCGCGTTCGGCACCCCGGCCTCGGCTCCGCAACGATGACAGAACTTTGCGCCGGGAGTGAGCGGCGCCCGGCACGACGTGCACAGCGCTCCGGCCAGCGGGGCGCCGCAGTTGGCGCAGAATCGGCCGGTCGCGGGAGCGGCACAGCTCGGACAGGTTGTTGGCGCGGAAGTTGGAGTGGGCGGCATCGACAAATGGAATCAACGGTTCGACCGGAATGTAGCCGCGGCCCTGGCACGACGGCACTATGTACTTGGTTCCGTCTCCGCAAACCGCGCGAGCCTTGCACCGCCCCTGCGGCTCCGCCGACATTCATGGCTGCGTAGCGCGCTCTCGGGAGCGGCTCGGCCATTTTCCAACGGACAAAGGACGCGACGTGCCCTCGAAGAATCGATCTCTCGTTCCCGACACGGCGGGTGCCACCAAGAAGGACATCCTGGAGCTGACGCGAGCGCACGAAGTGCGATTTCTCCGTCTCCAGTTCACCGACATCCTCGGCGTGAACAAGAACGTCGAGGTGCCCGCGTCGCAGTTCGAGAAAGCGCTCGACGCCAACATCATGTTCGACGGCTCGTCGATCGAGGGCTTCGTCCGGATCGAAGAATCGGACATGCTGCTCGCGCCCGATCTGAGCACGTTCCGCGTTTTTCCCTGGGGCGACGAGCACAATCGCGTGGCGCGGCTCATCTGCGACATCACGCTGCCCGACGGGACGCCCTTCGCCGGCGATCCGCGCGCGGTGCTCAAGCAGCAGATCGAACGCGCGCGTACGATGGGCTACACAATGAACGCCGGCATGGAAGCCGAGTTCTTCATGTTCAAGCAACCGTCGGTGGGCGGAGCGACGACGGAGACGCACGATGTTGGCGGCTACTTCGACCTCGCGCCGGTTGATTTAGGCGAAGATGCGCGGCGGATGATCGTCGACCTCCTGGAGCAGATGGGCTTCGAGGTGGAAGCGGCGCACCACGAAGTCGCGCACGGCCAGCACGAGATCGATTTCCGCTACGCCGACGCGCTCACCACCGCGGACAACATCGCGACGTTCCGGTTCGTCGTGAAATACGTGGCGCATCAGGTCGGACTGGTCGCGTCGTTCATGCCGAAGCCGGTCTTCGGACAGAACGGCAGCGGCATGCACACGCACCAATCGCTGTTCAAGGGGTCCGACAACGCGTTCTGGGACAAACACGCGCAGTGGGAGTTGAGCACCGTCGCGCTGCACTACATTGGCGGGCTGCTCCGGCACGCGCGCGGTTTCAGCGCGATCACCAATCCGTTAGTCAATTCGTACAAGCGGCTCGTGCCCGGTTATGAAGCGCCGGTGAACGTGGCGTGGTCGATGCGCAACCGGTCGCCGCTCATCCGCATTCCGGATCGCCGCGGCTCGGGCACGCGCGTGGAGCTCCGGATGCCCGATCCGTCGGCGAATCCATATCTGGCCTTGACGGTGATGCTCGCCGCGGGCCTCGACGGCATCGAGACCGCCGCGGACTACCGCGAGCCGGTGGACGTCAACATCTGGGAGATGTCCTTTCGCGAGAAGCGCCGGTTGCGTATCGACGATCTACCGCACGACTTGAACGAGGCCTGCGACGAGCTCGAGAAGGACAAGGTGATCGGCGAAGCGTTAGGCAGCCACATCACCGAGCATTTCCTGGACGCCAAGCGGCAGGAGTGGCGCGAGTACATCACGCAGGTGAGCGCCTGGGAGCTCGAGAACTACCTCGAGAAGTACTGAAGGCGGACAAAGCCGGACAAGGCCGGACAGGGCCGGACTAAGGGCGGACAAGCGCGGACAGGGCCGGACAAGGGGCTCATTCGCTGCCTAACTGATGTCCTTGTCCGGCTCTCGTTGTTGTCCGACTTCACGGCTTGGGCGAATCGGGAGGCGTGGTCGCCGCGACCTTGCGCGACGCGCGCCATCCCTCGATCTCGCCGGCGAACTCGTCGCCTAACGAAGCCACCGTCACCGAGTCGAGACCCGGCTGGTCGCTGTGACCCTGAAGACGCGCCAGGCTCACCTTCGCCTTGTCGTACGTCGAGTCGATCGCCAGCGCCGCTTGGTACGCCTGGCCGGCGAGCGTGATGTGCCCCGTGCGCTCGAGCGCCAACCCCAGGTTGTTCTGGAACGACGGCACGCTGTCATCCAGCTGCACCGCGCGGGCGAGCGGGCCCAACGCGTCGCCGTAGCGTCCGGCGCCCATCAGGAGCAAGCCCATGTTGTTCATCGACCACGCATCCTCTGGATCGATCGACAGCGCCGTGTGGTAGGCGCCTAACGCATCGTCGAGATGCCCGGCTTTGCCTTCCACGCGGCCGAGCACGCGCCACGTTTCGACGTTGCCGGAATCCAGCGCCAACGCCTGACCGACACGCTCGCGTGCGTCGTCGACGCGATTCTGATCGAGCAGCACGCGGCTCAGGTTGACGAAGCTCTTCACGTTCTTCGAGTCGAGCGCAATCGCCGACTCGAATCCTGAGTCCGCACGATCGAGCTGCCCGCTCTTCCATGCCGACAGGCCGAGCATGTAGAACCCCCACGGGTTCTTGGGACGCCGTTTGGTGTAGGCGTCGAACATGTCGGTAGCCGTGGCGTACTGCCGGGCGCGGAACGCCGAGTCGGCCGTCTCGTACGACACGTCAGGCCGGACGCTCGGTGCCGTCGTCGACTCGGGCGTCGTGGCCGTAACCGGCGCGGGCGCGGCGCTCGCGACCGGCTGCTGCGTGGTGGTGTGGTCCTTCGAGCCGCCGCATGCGGCGATGGCGAGCGCGGTGGCGGCGGCAAAGGCTGGGTGGATCCGTGGGCGAAGCATGACAAACCTCCGTGGGTTGAATCGGCGCGTGGCGCCGGACCGGGTTGACGTCTCGGGGCCCACCGAATGGCAAACGCGCGGCCGCACGCGCCGCGCGGGTTAGGCGGGGGGCGAAATCCGCTCGCCGCATTCAGTTAGGCGCAGACGGCATGGCGGGTCCCGACCCGGGTCGTGTTCCGCTGGACACGCGCACGAGAACCGGTTTGTGTCCGGCCGGACACGGCTGGCCGGACGCCGCTCTCGCGGCCCGGCGCGTCGCGGGACATCTTCCCGGCACCGCTTCCGCGCGCGTCGACGATGCCGACACCCGAGTTCGAGACCTTCGCCCGTGTGCTGCACGGTCAGTACGCCCTGGAACGGGAAATCGGCCAGGGCGGTATGGGCGTCGTGTACCTCGGCCGCGACCTCAAGCTCGATCGAGCGGTCGCAATCAAGACCTTGCCGCCGCATCTCGCGGGCGACCCGAACATTCGCGAGCGGTTCTTGCGCGAGGCCCGGACCGCTGCCGCGCTCTCGCACCCGAACATCGTGCCGATCTATCGGGCTGACGAGCTCGATGGCCACGTCTTCTTCGCCATGGGCTACGTGGACGGCGAATCGGTGGCCGACCAGGTCCGGGCGGCGCAGCAACTCGATCCGCGCGTGGTGTTGCGAGAGATGTACGACGTGGCGCTGGCCCTCGACTACGCCCACGCGCACGGGGTGATCCATCGCGATGTCAAGGCGGAAAACATCCTCATCGCGCGCGCGACGGGAAGCGCGATGGTGACCGACTTCGGCATCGCGCGTGTGGCCGAAGCGGCGCCGCTCACGGCGACCGGCCAGGTGCTCGGTACCGTGTACTACATGAGTCCCGAGCAGGTGACCGGCGATCGCCTCGACGGCCGCAGCGACCTGTACTCACTCGGCGTGGTGGGCTACTTCGCGCTCACCGGTCGATTCCCGTTCGACGCGGAACTGGCGTCGGCCGTGATCGTGGCGCAGGTGACGAAGCTCGCGCCGCCCGTGCTCACGGTGACCCCGGCCGCGCCACGCGCGTTAGCCGAGATCATCGATCGCTGTCTGGCCAAGGATCCCGCGGCGCGCTTTCAATCGGGGGCCGAGCTGGCCAAAGCGCTCGCGCGAGCCGAGGGCGAGGTCGCGCGCGATGCAGCGCGAGCGGCGGTGGCGCCTAACGCACCGGCGCGCATTTCGGACGATGAGGCGCAGGCAATCTGGAATCGCGCCGCGGAGCTCCAGGCGAAGACCGGCCTCGAACCGCGTCCCGCGCCGCTCGCGACCACGCGCGATGCGACTGCCGACGCCAATCGTACATCCGGTTACGATCTCGATGCGGTGCGCGGCGCCGCGGTAGAAGCCGGCATTCCGGAGCAGTATGTCGAGCACGCGATGGCGGAGCACGGACTCGTAAGAACGTCGGTGTCCGGCTCGCACGTCATGGCGGTGGTTACCGACCTGAGTCAAAAGCCCTCGCTCCTCTTCGGCGTTCCTCCAGGTCTGGAGTTCGAGTCCGTCGTAGCCGGAGAGATGCTTGAGGGCGATTTCGACATACTGGTCGACACGATTCGGCGCCGCATGGAGCATGCGGGTGCGGTGAACGTGTCCGAGCGCTCGCTCAGTTGGTCATCGATGGATGCCAGCCGCATGGCGCATGTGTCGGTGCAATCGCGGCATGGCAAGACAACCGTGCGAGCCGCGGAAAACCTCGGCACATCCATCCGCCGCCGCCGCATTGCGCTGACACTCGTCAGCGTATACTCGGGCGGCGGAGCGCTGGTCGCCATCCTGCCCCACCATCCAGTGCTGGCGGTCGGAGTCGGCCTCGCCACGTTCGCGGGGGTTTTCGGCATCGCGCGAACGGTGCTCAGCCGCTCCGCGGCCACGCATCGCGACAGACTGCGAAGCCTAACGGAAGAGCTCGCCCGTCGCGTGGCGGAATCGGTTGCGGCGTCGGCGGGCGCGCTGGGCCTGACGGACCGGCAGAAGCTCCCGCGTTAGTCGCGCGAGATGCGATGGCGGCGCATGATCTTGAGCAGGCTCGCGTGGTCCGCGAGACCGAGGTCGTGCGCGGTGCGCGTGATGTGCCAGTCGTGTTGCTCGAGTGCGGACACGATGATCTGCCGTTCGGCTTCTGCCTTGAGTTGCACGAACGTGCGCGCGCCCTCTGCGTTGGGCGCGCGCGGGACGCCGTCGTCCCGCACCTCCGCCGGCACGTGCTCGGGCCCGATCACGTCGCCGTCGGCGGCGATGATCATGCGCTCCACCGCGTTGCGCAACTCGCGCACGTTGTTGAGCCGCCACTCGTAGGCCATCAAGAGGTCGAGCGCGTCGGACGACACGCGCTTCGGACGTAGACCGAACCGCTCGCACGTCCGCGACACGAGGTGCGCAACGAGCTCGGGCACGTCGGAGAGCCGGTCGCGCAACGGCGGTACCCGCAGCGTGTGGACGTTGATGCGGAAGAGCAGGTCGCGGCGAAACCGGCCGTCGCGCGCGTCGACGTCCAGATCGCGGTTGGTGGCCGCGATCACGCGCGCGGGCACGGGCACCGGCTTGCTGCTGCCTAACCGGGTGACCGCGCGCTCCTCGAGCACACGCAACAATTTCGCCTGTGCCGGCACGGGAAGCTCGCCGATCTCGTCCAGGAACAGCGTGCCGCGGCCGGCCGACTCGAACGCACCCTTGCGCGACGTGGCCGCGCCCGTGAACGCGCCGCGCTCGTGTCCGAACAGCTCGCTCTCGATGAGCTGCTCCGGCAGCGCCGCGCAGTTGACGGCGACGAACGGCTCGCGTGCACCGGCGCTCAGACGATGCACGTCGCGCGCGACCAGCTCCTTACCCGATCCGCTCTCGCCCGTGATCAGCACGGCGCTGGGCACCGGCGCGACCCGCGCGATGGCCTCTTTGAGCGCCCGCATGGCCGGGCTCGCGCCTAACAGAGCGCTCTCGTCATCGGCGTACCGCCTTAGCACCGCCACCTCATCCAGAATGCGGCGCCGCTCGATCGCGTTCTCGACCTCGCGCACCACGCGCTCAACCGGTTCCGCTTTGTCGATGAAAGAGTACGCGCCCGCTTTGATCGCTTGCACGCAACGATCGTAATTGCCGGTGCCCGTGTACACGATCACGGGCGTCGCGATGCCGCGGTCGTGCAGCGCGCGCAACACGCCGAATCCATCCATGCCCGGCATCTCGAGATCGAGCACCACACAGTCGATCGTCTCCGAGGCCATCGTCTCGAGCGCCTGCGCACCCGACGGCGCGGTGAGCACGTCGTAGTCGCCGAGCCGCCGCAGGTCGTAGGCGTACTGCTCGGCCAGGGCCGCGTTGTCGTCGCACAACAGAATCGTGGTCATTGGTGCTCGGCAGGCCTCGAGCCCGGCTGGCTATCGTTAGGCGGCAACGTAACCGACACGCGCGTGCCCGCGCCGGGCTCCGTGTCCACCCGAAGTGCGCCGCCCAGGTCGGCCACGAGCCGGCGCACGATCGAGAGGCCAAGGCCTGTGCCGCCGGGTTTCGTGGTATAGAAGTCATCGAAGGCACGGTTCAGCTGCTCGCGCGTCATGCCGCTCCCGGTGTCGCTCACGATGAGTTGGGCACCGCCGTCGGAGCGCGCGGTTCCAATCGTGACGGTGCCCCCGCGGCCGTCGAGCGCATCGCACGCGTTCGTCACGAGATTCTCGAGGATGCGCCGCAGAACGAGCGCATCGGCGCGTACAGGCGGCAGGTCCTCCGCGAGCTCGAGCACGAGCGCGGCGGAGCGCGGCAGCGACGCGCCCGCCGCGACGGTTCGCGCGATCGCGTTCGCGTCGCACGGAGCGACATCCAGTTGCGGCGAGAGCCGAGCGTAGTTGCGCGCCAGCGTGTCCAGGTAGTCGATGCTCGCGTCGAGCGTCCCTCGACGCTCCGCGAACACGGATGCGAGCCGAGCCGGTTCGTCGCGCTCGACCTGCGCCAGGTGGCGCAGCACGTGCCGGATCGGCGCCAACCCGTTCTTCACGTCGTGATTCACCTGGCGCGCGAGGTCGCCCACCGCCGCGCGGCGCTCCGCATCGCGCTCGCGGGCCGCACTCGCGCGGAGCCGGCGCGTCATCGCGCCTAACAGACGGGACAGCGTGCCGATCTCGTCGTCGCGGCCGGCACTGAAGTCGACGTCCAACCGGTCGAGATCGACGCGCGACGTCTGCTCGGCGAGCTCGCGGATCGGCCGGCTCACGCGCGCGGCCAGCCACGTCGACGCCGCGAGCGCGATCGTCGCGGTGACCGCAATTGCGGCGACGAACCAGATGGCGACGCTTCGCCTGAGCGCATCGAGCGCGGCGGTGGAGCGCGAGAGCGTGAGCGTCGCAAGTTGCAGGCTTCGCGGGCTGCCTCTCGCGGCGCCGATGTACGGAACGCTCGTGCGCGACACGACCACGGTGTGCGAGTCCGGTGGCATCGTCGTCGGCGTGGCGACGGCGTCGCCGCCGGGCAGCGCGAGCGCCATCCTGAAATCCACGCCCGGGGCGAGCCGCGCGAGAAACGCCGAGTCGACCACCTCGCCGCCGACGAGCGCGAAGCCGCGGCCGCCAAGCCTAACGGAGTCCACGCGCGCGAGCGCGAGCACCGGTCCGTCTGGCGTCCGCGCGCGCACCAGCGCCGCCCCGCGCGCCGACGCGAGCAGCAACGGCAAATCCGGCTCGAGCCGGTCGTATTCGTTGCGGAAGTGCCCGGAGCTCAGGATCCGGCCGCTCGCGTCCTGGATCTGCAGCATCGAGAGTCCCGTTAGGCGCATCTCCCGGCCGGCGAGGTCGAGCACATAGCCGCGCTGCGCCGCGTCGCCCTGCGTGACCGCGAGGCGGAAGCGATTGTCGTCGCTCAAAGCGTCCGCCAACGAAGCGAGACGATCGCCGATCGATGCGCCCCGGCGAGCAAGGTCGGCCGACGCGACCGCGGCGAGCGCGGCAGCACGCCGATCGTCCTGCGCCGTGAGACGCCGGTCCATCTCGCGGCGCACGCCGACGGCGATCACCACCAACGGCGCGAGCGCCACCACACCGAACGCGATGATGAGACGCGTGCGAAACGTCACGGTCCCGCCTGCGCCGAATCGCCAACAGCCTGCACCAGAGCCGCGATGACCCGGCCCGTTAGGCTGCGCCGCGCGATGAGCCGCTCCCGTGTTTGGATGAGGGCGATCGCGTCCGATCGCCCGCCGGCTCCGCACGAATCCGGGTGGGCAGCCGGGATGGCGACGATGGCCGCGCGCGCGTCGCCCGCCTGCATCGCGCGCGTCACATCCCGCACATCCACGCCCTCGGCCCGCAGCGAATCGCCCGCCTGCGCCAGCGACGGTGCGAGCGCCGCGAGGAGATCGCGGCGCGTTGCGCCTAACGCAACCAGCCGGGCCGCCAGCGCGCGCGCCACATCATCGGTGCGCGCATAGATGATGCGCGGCCGTGACGGAACGGTGCCATCGTCCGCGCCGAGCGACGCTGCGTCAGGCGCGGCGCACGAGTCGCCGCCAAATTCCACCGGAGCCGGACGCGCCTCCACGCGCACAGCGCGCGTCGCCAGCTCCGTCCGCAGAGAGTCTCGCGCCGACGCATGGCCACTGTCGGCCGCAACGCCGCCACGCACGAGCAATACGTAGGTGCGATTCCACGCCGACGGCACCGACGTGAGATCCGTGCGCGTCGCCGCGTACGCAATTGTCTCGGGATCACCGGTCAGCAGTATGTCCACACCCGCATCGATGGCATCGCGTGCACCGCGCGCCGGCACGCGGTGGAGCGCCAAGGCCGGCGCCGCGTCGGCGATCACCGGCTCAAGCTGCACCGTGTCACCCGCACGCGCCGTCACACGGTATGCTCCGCGATCACTCAACCATGCAGCAATCGAATCCGGTGAATCGGTGACCGCGACGTTGAGCGACGCGGGCATCGGTGCAGGCGCAGGCGGCGGCGCCATCGGAGCGCTCGGGTGCGAACAACCCGCCAGCGCAACCACGAAGGCAGTGCCGCCGGCAATGCGGGCGCGAATCACGAGCAGGGTGTGTTGGCGCGCAGTGAGTCGAAAGTCCTACCTCCAATTTTCTAGGACGTACCGCCGCCGAAGTTCCCTTCTCCGCTCGCGCCCGGACGATGTGCGCGCTAACGCGCCTGATACGCCGCGCGCGACAATCGCATGCCCAATTTGTCGCCCAACCCGAGGGCCACAAGGCCGACGAGCAAGTGCAACACCTGGATCACCCAGTGCGCGCTACCGGGCATCAATCTGGCCTGCGCGACGCCGAAGAGCACCATGAGAACGGCCCACACGGCAACCAGCGCCGCAAACGAATCGCCGACGTGGGCTCGTGCGGCAAGGAACGAGAGCACCCAGAGACAGACCGCGAGCAGAAGTCCGACGATCATGTGGATGCGAATCAGACCGAGCGCATGTCCGGTCCAGAAGATGATGCCGAGTACGATGAGGATGAGGCCGAAGACCCGCACGAGGATGCGGAGTGTCGTCACGGTTGCGTTCATAGGGGCGCTCGCTGGTTGGTCGGTCGCGTTGATCACCGCGTCAGAACATACCACTCATCGACAAGGTTTCGCGATGGACCGATTGTTCCCGGACGCGGCCGGGCGAACCGCCGAACGTCCAACGGGCGGCAGCTAGCGTCCCTCCCGACCTCGTGACACGACGACCAGTCCGAGAGGCACTTTCCGCAATCCGCGCCACTCGAGCGTGCGTCCGCGCGCATCGCGGATCAGCAATTGACTCGAGATGCCGCCGTCGAGCGCGACCGCCTCGCGGCAGCCGAGTGCGCCCATGATCGCGGCCATCTCGGGCGTGGTGAGCCCGAACGGCACGAAATCCATCGCGCCATCGAGCGCGTCGAACCGCGTGAGCACGACGAGCAGCCGGCCGTCGCGCAGCCCGCCTAACGCAAGGCGCGCATCGCGGTGTCCGAGGTCGACGGCAGCTGGGCCCGATCCGGGCGCTTGCAGCGCCGCCGGCACGTTGCCGTTTCCCTCGAGCAACGTCGGATACGACTGGAACGCGGCTTCCACACCCTCCATGGGCTGCCCGAGACTATCGCCCGGCAGCCATCGCACGCGGCCTGCCGTGTCGATCACGACCGCCGTGGACAGCGGCCCATGTCCCGGCGACAGAAACTGGCGGCCGTGCAGCACCACCCATCCCCACGGCATCGATCCGACGAACTGCCCGGCGTTGAACGCCACACGCGCGTCGTTAGGCGCGCGCGCGATGCTCCAGTTCGCGGCCAGGCCGGACCCGTCGAACGCCGTGTCCAACCGGAAGCGCACGAGATGCGGATCGATGCGTACGACCATCAGGCGGATGCGCCACGCTACGCCGCTCCCGGCCATGCGCACCGATGCCCACTCGATGCCGGGCGCCACCGGCTGCCATGACAATGCGCCCGCGAGCTCCGGCACGGGTTGCGACCATCGTGCAGGCGCACGCTCGGACCGCCACCACGTGCGAGTGCCGCCGTCGCGCTCGATCGCGAGCGCGCTCGGCGGCAGCGCGGAGACAGTACGCGCCGGTGCAGCGAGCGCCGCGCAGAGCGCGGCGGTCGCTGCCCCGGCCAGACGTCGACCGATCATCAGGTCTGATTCGCCTTGTAGATGTCGTCGATCAGCTGATGGAGCTCAGCGGCCTTCGCGCCTAACGCATCCACTTCTTTCTGGCTGAAGCCGGCGATGCCCCCGCTCCGATTCTGGTTGGCGAGGAAGGTCAGGATGCGCTCCCGCGCTGTGGCAAACTGGGGAACCGTGAGGCCGCTGCTCTTGGCACCCGTCGCCTCCGCGGTGTCCTGCGTCGCGCGGATCGAGTCGCTGAGGGCGTTTTCCAATTTCGACAGCGCTTCCCGTTGGGCATGCCATGCCGGCTCCGGCACCGCCTTTCCGCACTTGGCATCCGCGGCGACCGTATCCTCCTTCGCGTTGGGATAGACCGACTGCATCAACTGCAGCTGCAACTTGCGCACGGCGGCGGTGTCGCCACGGGCGTTCGCCTGAGCCATCGCCTGCGCCGCCTGCATGTATCGTTGCTGGAAGGCCGGATCGCTCATCGCCTTCGCCTGGGCCTCCTTCGTGTGCGCCTGCTGCAGCGCATCGATGGTCTGGCTGCGGCAGGACTCGATCTTGGACGAGCTGGTTTCGTACGCCTGCTCATCCTTGTCATGCGCTTCGGCGATTTTCCCGCGCTGATCCGACGCGGCCTGGCGGCGCTTGATCATGGCCTGCACGCCGTTCTGCCCCGAGCCCACGAGGATGTTTCGCTCCGCCGTTAGGCCGGTGATCACTTTGTCGACCTGCGGCGCGCCGAGCTCCACGGTCGTTTCGTCGTACACCGGTGCAGGACCCGTCGCCTTGCCGGAGCTCGGCGCCGCCTTGTCGACGGCCTTCTTCACGAGCTTGCCGATTTGCGCGTGCGCGGTCGCCGGCATCCACGCCGCGAACGCCGCCGCGGTCGTCGCAAGCACGAGCGCGCGTCGCGCCCAAAGGTTCAAGGGTGCTGTCGGTGCAGGCATGGCGCTCCTCCACAGGTGAGGTCCGCGGACTGGTGAGTGCGCCAAGCTATGACATTCGTCTCGTTTCGGCATCAACGATGTCAACACGTTGAGCGCCGATAGGTTGGCGTGCTAACGCAGGTGTTTCTCGCACGACGGGGGCGACGCGTCGCGCCGCCCCCGTTTGCCCAACGGATACGAAAGCACTGATTACATGGAACCACCCGGCATCATCACGACCAGCATCGCATCCGGTTGGCCCGCCTCGATTAGTAAAGGAACGGCCGACGGGGAGTCGTATCCAAAATCCTTGGGTTGCATGTAGGGCGCGTAGAACATGAGGTGCGGCGGAATGTGCGTTGGATCGCCACCGGACGCGGGCACCAAGCGATTCTCGCTCGACAGCATATAAAGGATCCCCACCCGACTCGGCGCCTTGAAGTGACCGTCCTTGTACGCTTTCGCGATGTATGCCTGGATCGACGCGTCCGATTTTCCCTCCGCGCGCAATTCTTCGACTTGCAACCGCACGGGCAGCAAGGTGCGGCTGCCTTCAGCGTCGAAGCACATCGGTTCCACCGTGGTCTCGGTTGGCTTGACGAACGATCGCACCACGAGACAGCTGAACCCATTGCTCCCGGCGCGCGCTTTCTCGTAGCCTTGATTGGTGAGCACATACACGGTTGCGTGCCGTGCAACGTCAGGAGGAGCGGCGCTCGAGGCGAGCTGGATTTGCCGCTCGCGCGGGACCGACGCATCGAACACGCTGGGCAGGTTGTCCGTCGTCGCGCGTACGGCCGTTTGACTCGACACGCTGCTGCACGGCACGATGGAGACGAAGGTCGTTGCGACACACACGATGAGCTTCATGATCCCCTCCGAGGTATGTGAGTGGTGCAGGAGACGAAACTCTAACATTGCATTTCACTTGTAAAATGCAAGTAACCGCCGTAGCATCGAGGCATGCCCGCTAAGAAGCGAGCGCCCAGGCGCCGGTCGTCGTGTCCGCTCAACGCGTCGGTCGAGATGCTGGGCGACCGGTGGTCCCTGCTCATCGTGCGCGACCTGATGCTCCGCGGCGCGCGCAGCTTCTCGGACCTCGAGGCGTGCGACGAGGGCATCGCGTCCAACATGCTCGCCGATCGTCTGCGCAAGCTCACGGCGAGCGGCATCATCGCGGCTGAGCCTGATCCATCGGACGCGCGGAAGCGGAGTTACATGCTCACCGAGAAAGGCATCGACTTGGCACCCGTGCTCGCGGAAATGGTGCTCTGGGCGGCCGCGCACGAAGAGACCGGCAACCGCGCACTCGTCCGGCAGATCGAGCAGGACAAACACCGGTTCCTGGCCGAGGTCCGCCGGCGTTGGGCGAACGAGCGGGGCGCGCGACGCTGAGCTCGCCGTCGCTCGAGCCCGATGCACGTGGGGGGCGGCGCCTGGTGCGCCGCCCCCCACGTGCATCGGCCTCGAGCTCGTTGCGTTAGACCGGGAACAGCATCTCCCGGTATTTTGGCAGCGGCCAATGGTCGTCCGGCACCAGCAGCTCCATCGCGTCGCAGCTCGCCCGCAACTCGGCCATGCGGTCTGCGCCGTCGGAGGTGAGCAGCTTTGCTTGTGTGAGGGGATCCTCGTGCAGGCGATCCGCCTGATCGATCACCTTGCCCAGGGCTGCCCGCCGCTTCTGGATCTGCTGCGCGACGGTGCCGACTTCCTTGGCCGTCTCGAGCTCCGGAATGACCGTTAGGCCGAGCTCCTTGGCTTTGGCGGCGGTGTCGATCAACGAGCCGTGGTAGGCGAACGCCGCCGGCAGCACCATCGTGTCCACCAATTGTTGGACGGTGTGCAGCTCGATGAGCATGTCCTTCGTGTAGCGCTCCATGTGCACGTGGAACCGCGACTCGAGCTCCTCGCGCGTCAGGATGCCCAACCGCTCGAACAAGGCGCGCGCCGGCTTGGTGATGAGCTCCTCGAGCGCTTCGGGCGTGCGCCGCAAGTTAGGCAGGCGGCGTTTCGCGGCTTCCTTGACCCAATCGTCCGAGTAGTTGTTGCCCTCGAAGCGCACGTCGGCGGTCTCTTTGAACGCCTTGCGCACTACCTTGAGCACCGCGTCGTCCACCGACTTCGTGCTCTCGAGCGCCGCCTTGAGCTGTTCCGTCAACTCGCCGATGGCTTCGGCGACCGTCGCGTTGAGCACCATCACCGGGAACGCTATGGTTTGCGACCCGCCGACCGCGCGGAACTCGAACTTGGCGCCCGTGAACGCAAACGGCGACGTGCGATTCCGATCCGTGTTGTCTTTCTGAATTTCGGGCAGCTTCGCCACGCCCAACTTGATCATCGCCTGCTCGGCGTTCGATGGCGACGTCTTGCCCGCGGCAATGTCCTCGATCACGCGCGTGAGCATGTCGCCCATGAACACCGAAATGATCGCCGGCGGCGCCTCGTTGGCGCCTAACCGATGCTCGTTGCCCGAGGTCGCGACGCCGGCGCGCAGGACGGCCGCGTGCTTGTGCACCGCCTTGAGGACCGCGGCGAGGAAGATGAGGAAACGGAGGTTCTGGTGCGGCGTCTTGCCCGGCTTGAGCAGGTTCACGCCATCCAGCTCGTTGTCCGATGCGATCGCCATCGACCAGTTGCAGTGCTTGCCCGAGCCGTTGATGCCCGCGAACGGTTTCTCGTGCAGCACGGCCTGCAGTCCGTGGCGCAAGGCGACCTTGCGCAGCGTCGCCATCACCAGCTGGTTGTGGTCGACCGCGACGTCGGTCTCCTCGAACATCGGCGCCATCTCGAACTGGCTCGGCGCCACCTCGTTGTGTCGCGTCACGATCGGCACGCCTAACTTGTACAGCTCGTGCTCCACTTCCGCGATGCACGCCTGGACGCGCTCGGGGATGCCGCCGAAGTAGTGGTCCTCGAGCTGCTGGCCGCGCGGAGGCGGCGCGCCCAACAGCGTCCGTCCGGCCATCACGAAATCGGGGCGCAAGGCGAAGTGGGCGCGGTCGATGAGGAAGTACTCCTGCTCCGGCCCGAGCGTGGTGTACACGCGGTACACGCCGCGGTCGCCTAACAGCTCGAGCAGGCCGATCGCTTTCTGGGACAGGACGTCCGAGCTGCGGAGCAGCGGCGTCATCTCGTCCAGCGCTTCGCCGTTGTAGCCGATGAACACGGACGGAATGCAGAGCGTGCGCGTGTTTCCGGATTCGACGATGAAGATCGGGCTCGCGGGATTCCACGCCGTGTAGCCGCGCGCTTCCCACGTGGCGCGGAGTCCGCCCGACGGAAAGCTCGACGCATCCGGCTCGCTCTGGATGAGCTGTTCGCCGGTGAACGACTCCATGGGCTGGCGGTCGTCGTCGAACGAGAGAAAGGCGTCGTGCTTTTCTGCCGTTAGGCCGGTTTGGGGCTGGAACCAGTGCGTGAAGTGCGTCACGCCGCGCGAGATCGCCCATTCCTTGATCACCTGGGCGACGGTGGGCGCGATGTCCTGGTCGAGCTTTTTTCCGTGTCGAATCGACGATAGGAGCTTGGCGTACACGTCGCGCGGGAGCTTCGCGCGCATCTGCCTAACGCCGAACGTGTTGACGCCGAAGTATTCGGATGTGGGAGGGTGTGCCGGGGGCGCGCTGCCGTTGGTGCGCGCGGAGTCGGGCGCCGGGCGGTCCGTGATGTCCTTGAGGACCGCCTTGCGAGTGGTGGTTGATGGCATCGTAGACCTGAGTTGGCAGGTGGCGAATTGGCCTTCGAGCGATGAGTCGAATCCCGGGAACTGACTCCCAGATTCTGCTCTGCCTGCACAAACTACACCGCATTCCAGCGCTTTTCCAGGCCGAATGAGCCAAGCGCGACAGTAGCAGTGCAATTCTTGCGCATTTTCGTGTACACGGCGCGCGTCCAACTGGGCCGTTCAACGCCCCAACGGGCGTCCGGCCATTGGCTTAGCGCGGCGATGCGCCGCGCCAAGCCTGCCGCTCCAAGATGCTGCCCGGCCCACGTCGCCGGGACCCCCAAGCCTACATCTTTACCAGCTCGACCCGCCGGTTGTCCTGACGACCCTCGGCCGTGGTATTGGGCGCGATCGGCTTCGACGCCCCGTAGCCCTTGGCCGACAAGCGCGCCGCATCGACGTGCGCCATGGTCACGAGATACTGCTTCACCGCCGCCGCGCGCCGCTCCGACAGCGACTGGTTGCTCTGCGCGCTGCCCACGTTGTCGGTGTGGCCCTCGATCATCAGCTTGAGGTCCGGATGCGCCGTCAGCATGTCGCTGATGCTCTTGAGCGTGGGTGTGCTTTCGGCGCGGATGTGGTCGGAGCCGACGTCGAACAAAATGCCGTGCGTGGCCACGTGCCCGGTTGCCGCGAGCGCATCGTACAGCGGCTTGCCGCCCTCGGCGACGCGAATGTTGCCGATGTACGCCGGCTGGCCGTCCTCGGCCGTCACCGTGATCCACACGCCCTTGGCGCGGCCTAACGTTGCCTTGGGCACGTTCGCCACGCGGACGCCGTTGAGGTACGCCTTCACGTAGGCGTTGTCGACCATGACCGCGACATGCACCACCGGCACGATCGCGTTGTCCGGAAGCGACATCGTCGAATTCACCGGACCCTTCACGCCTCCATCGTGCGGGCTGAACTGGATGTACGAGAGACCTTCCGGCTCCTGGTCCGGATCCGCGAACTGCATCTCGCCGTCCCATCCATCGCCGCAGTGGAAATCCATCTCGTAGGTGAACCGCTGCGGCATCGTCTCGGGCAGCGGGATCATGACCCGGCCGTGCGACGTCGCGCGCAAGAATCGCGCGCCGTTCCATTCCACGACGTCGAAGTTGCCTTCCTTGAGCTCGAGTCGCTTCGGGAAGTCGCCGATGTTGTCCGAGGCAAAGTCTTCGGCGAAGATCACGCGATCGCCCGGAACGAAATCGTAGTTTACGAGCACCGTGTTCGTCGCGGGCGCTGCGCCGGCGGCCGCCGTTGCGCCCGCGCCGCCCGCGCTGTCGAGCGCCGGTTGGGCCGCGGCGGACGCCTGCGCGAGGGCGGCGCTGATCGCGGCCGCGGAATCGGCGCTCGACACCGGCTTGCCGCTGGCGTCCGTCACCTTGATCGGCTGGTTGCTCGCCTTCGCTTTCCGGATGCATGCGTTGTCCGTCACCGCGCAGACCACGGCACGCGCCGCCTTGCTCACGGCGCTGTCCATGGCCTGATTGGCCTTGTCGTTCGCCGCCTGCTTCGCCTTGTCGCCTAACCGGCTCAGGATGCCCTGGCTCGCCAGCGGCGTACCCGCGGCGACGAATGCCGCGCCGGCCAGTGCGAGTACTGCGGTGATGTGACGCATGAGTCTCGACTCCACATGAGGTTCCGCCTAACGACCAGCGACATGGTTCCGCGTCGGCGATACGGCCGGCGCGGACGAAGATACCACCCACCGGAAGAACAAGCACGCGCGCCCGCGGCCGTTGGGCCGCGCGCCCTACCCCACCCGTTCTCAGAACTGCCCAGCTCGCTTTGGCACCCGAGCGGCATCGACCGGACTCGAGGGGCGACCAGCGAGAAAATCGCCGCCAATCAGACGTTTCATCGAGAGGCGCAGGTCCTCTAGACCGTCGCCCGCACCTGCACGTGCGCTCTCGTCGGGCACCAACATAATCCCGGCCGTCACGCGGACTTCAACAAACTCAACACCTTGAGAGACGAAACCTTTCGGCTCATCACGCTCGGCCAGCTGGCGTTGATCGCCTCCGATGGGTCGGAGGATGCGTCGCTCTCCACGCGGCGGCGGAAGCTGGCACTCCTGGCCGTTCTCGCGACCGCCGGCCGGCCGCTCTCCCGTGCGGTACTGACCGAAATGTTCTGGGGCGATCAGGACGAGGAACGCGCCCGGCATTCCTTGAGCGACGCGCTCTCGCACCTGCGTCGCGTGCTCGGCCGCGATGCGATCGCCTCGCGGCAGACCGACGTGTGGATCGTGCCGGACTGCAAGCTCACCGTCGACGCGCTCGAGCTCACCAAGGCCGCCGCTTCGCGCGACACCGCGCGGGTGGTCGCGTTGTATGGGGGCCCATTCATGGACGGCGTGAGCGTGCCGCGCTCGTGCACGTTCGAGCAATGGATGGCGCGCGAGCGCGATCGTCTCGAGCGGCTGTTCCTCGCCGCGTGCGACGGCCGCTGCTTCGGTCTCGCCCGCGCTCGCGAATGGGACGAGTGCGCGACGCTCGCCGCGCGGTGGCTCGGTATCGCGCCGTTGTCGGTGGACGCGGCGCTCTACCGGCTCAACGCGCTCAAGGCGCCGCTCACGCGCGACGCCTATGCGCGCGCGCTCGTCGCGTACGACCGCCTCGTCCGCCATCTGCGCGACGAGTACGCGCTGGCACCCGACCCGCGGGTGTCTGCGTTAGCCACGGACATCGCGGTGTGTCTCCGGGCGACGCCGGCCGCGGTGGTCGAGGCGCCCGCGTATGCGCCGCCTGTGTCATCTGAACGAGCGCCGGTCGTCGCGGCGGCGGCGCCGGTCGCCGCGCAACTCGCAGCGGTACCGGAACCGTACGGGGCCGCGGTCGCGAACGCGGCCGAGGCGCCGCATCCTGCCCCGCCGCCGCCGAGTCGGTTAGGCAGGGCGTCGCGCTGGGCCACGGTAGCGGGCAGCATCGCGATCACGCTGCTCCTCGCGGCGCCGAGCAATCACGGCCGGCGGGCGCCTGAGCCTAACGGGGAGCCGGTAGTGGCCGTGGCGCCCGTCCGCGTGTTGGGCGCCGATGCGTCGAGCGACTGGATCGGCCTCGGCATCGCCCAGTTCCTGGCCGCGGACCTGGCTGACTCGGCGAAGGTGACGGTGGTTCCCCCGGAGCGGGTGCTCAACGCCGAAGGCAGCACGATGTCGGCATCCGACGACGATGCGACGCGCGCGCTCGGAGAACGACTCGGCGCCACCTGGATTGTGGATGGCGGCCTGGTGCACGGCGACACGCTCTACCTGCTCGACGTCAGCGTGCGCGAGGCGTCTTCGGGACGCCTGGTGCAGCTTTTCACGGTTACGGGTCGCGACATGGCGGGCCTGGCCCGTCAAGCCGCGAAGCGCTTGCGCTCAACGGCCTTACAGCCGGCGAGCGGAGCGCTCGCGGGTGCCAGCCGGCCGGCCGC